>NZ_JBYTBB010000037.1:0-53340 GCF_058788755.1 Lysinibacillus sp. FW301-JW8 | reverse complement strand
CCTGGAGCGAGCAACGCGAGTGAAGCGGCTCATCGGACGCCCCCAGGAAAGCACTCAGTCGGAACGGAGATCAACCCTCGTTTTGAAAAAGGGGCTTTACTTTTTAATTTGTCACCTTGATTTCATTGACATAATAGTATTTCAACAACATGAGTAGCAAGTGTCATTTCATGAACTTGCTGCTTTTTTATCTTGATTCAGTGGGCATTTGTACGCCCACTGAATATAAAGCCTGTGGCGGATGTCACGAATATTGAGGAGGGGCTTTTTGAGCGAGCTCGAAAAACATTCGGACGCAATTGATTTAGTAATAATCCGAATAGAGAGATTGAAGAAAATTAAAGTGATGAACTATTATTTTTTTATAAAATGAATCCTTTCTTCTTTTATTATCAGCTCAAACTTGGTAATGTATGTCATGCAGGAAAGGAAAAGGTGACAAGATGAATAAAGTATTTATTGCACTACTACTTGTAACAGCACTTGCTGCAATTGAAGGGACGATTGTTAGTACTGCTATTCCAAGCATTACAGCTGATCTATTAGGTGTGGACTTAATAAGCTGGATTTATTCGGCTTATTTATTAGCTTCTGCCATTGCTGCGATTATTTTTGGAAAGTTAGCCGATTTATTTGGACGTAAACGGATGATTATTTCAGGTATCATTATTTTTTTATTAGGTTCCATGTTATGTGGTTTAGCACAATCGATGGAGCAATTAATTGTCTTTCGCGCGGTCCAAGGTATTGGCGCAGGTTCGATTTTACCAATTACATTAACGATGGTCGGCGAGCTGTTTAAGACCGAAAAAGCGCGTGCTAAAGGACAAAGCTATTTAAGCATGGTATGGGGCGTATCTGGCGTGGTTGGTCCATTATTTGGAGGATTTATTGTTGACCAAGTGTCATGGCATTTTATATTCTTCATTAATGTACCATTTGGCTTAGCCTCCATTTATTTAATTGTCAAACATTATCAAGAACATTTAGAGACAGTGAAACGTAAAATTGACTACTTAGGCGCTGTGTTATTTACAATTGGAATGGTTTCGCTGTTATATGTTATTATCGAAAACAGTAAAACCCAGGCTTGGTTATCGAGCCAATCGCTTCTTATGTATGGAGTCGCAGTTGTACTTTTAGGAATTTTTATATGGGTGGAGCTACGAGCAGAAGAGCCGATCATTCCGTTAACGCTGTTTAAAAATGGTCGCTTAATGGTGATTAATGCCTTAACATTAAGCGGAATGTCTATTGTGATTGGTGTGACAGTCTATATTCCGATATTTGCACAAAGTGTTCTTGGTAAAAATGCAACACAGGCAGGCTTATTATTAACACCGATGTCTATTTTCTGGACAGTGAACTCTATTATGGCAGGTTATTTAATCGGACGTTTAACGAATAAACGAATTATTCAAATGGGTACGATTTTACTGGTTACGGGGACGCTATTGCTTGCTAGACTATCTTCAGATTCTAATGATTTCAGTGCTTATTTCGCTTCATCATTAATCGGACTAGGGATGGGCTTTATCATGCCAATGTTGATGATTTCCATTCAAAAGGTGGCAGATCCGAAACAGCTCGGTATATCAATTGGTCTGAACTCCTTTACGAATACCTTTAGTCAAGCGGTTGGTGCAGCACTATTTGGCATGATTTTTAACCTTGCAACGAGTGAAAAAATGGCTTCCTTAGGAAAAGGTGAAATTCAATTAAATGGTGAATTTGCAAAAGGTGGCTTTAGCATAGATGAAGTAAGCTTTTTAAAGGAAACCATTGCGAATGGTGTAAGCCATGTATATATAGCTGCCTTTATTTTTGCCATTTTGGCCCTTATTTTCTCCTTCTTTATAGCAACTAAATCTAAACAGCAGGCGTAAGATGCTAAAAGGTTCGTAATCTTGAAACAGTAAAAATCCACTTCACTTTCTGTGAGAAGGCATATTGGACCTATAGGGTCTTTTGCTTTTCTCCCAGAATGCTAGGTGGTTTTTTTGTTCTATTAAAAAATCATTGGTAGCATTATCAATATTTTTTATTGCTAGGCAGCTGTGTTAAGTATTTAGCTAAATGTGATATAGATGTATTATCTAACAATGAAGGCTCTGCTTCATTTTCTTTTAAAATATTGATCTCTTTATTCAGTCGCTCCATTTTTCGATCTAATTCAGCTGCTTGTAGTGCAGCTTCCTTTAGTTCAACACGAATACGTTCGGGTACTTCTTTGTTATACTTATAATAAATTTTGTGTTCTAGGCTTGCCCAAAAATCCATCGCTATTGTTCGGATTTGAATTTCTGTATAAACCTTCTCCATATGATCTGACATAAAAATAGGGATTTTAATAATGAGGTGTAGGCTTTGATAACCATTTTCTTTTGGCTCAGCAATATAATCTTTAACCTCTACAACCTCAATATCATGCTGTGCCTGTAGCATGGCACTTACCTTATAAATATCCTCCACAAATGAACAGGTGATGCGAGCCCCTGCTATATCACGAATGTTTTCACGAACGGCTTCCATTGATGGGAGAAGTTCTTTTTTCATCATCTTTCCTAAAATACTTTTAGGCGATTTTACACGTGTGGAAATATGCTCAATTGGGTTATATTCATGAATCAACTTAAATTCTTCTTGTAAGATATTTATTTTCGTCTCCACTTCTTGTAGGGCAAATTTATAGGCTAAAAAGAAGCGTGTTAATTCCGTTTGAAATGATTTTAAAGAGTTTACTTCAAGTTCTGTTTTCATATTTTATAAGTCCTTTCTTGTTTTAGGAGGACATACCATCATAAGTAAATACTCCTGTATACGTGAAAAAAGAGGGTTCTTATGTATTGGTATTATTTTGATAACCATAGCAAAAAAAACTAATGCCAATATCCAGATGAATATATTTTGTATCCAAATGCTTAAGCCTATACCATAGTAAGAGATTATGGTGAGCATTCTTACTAGAAGAACGGGAAAAGTTAAGATTGGGTATTTTTATTAAAAAATTTACTCATGTGAACTCTCTATACTTCATGCTATACAATAAAGAACTCATATGACAAATAAAAGGTTTCAGAAATACTGGAAAGGAATAGAGGAGAAGGGATGAGGAGTTAAAACAAAGGGGAGCTAGTTGTCCCTTTGTTTTAACTAATAATTTCAGCATGTAAGTTATAACGCTTATTGAACTCGTCTACAAATACTTGTAAATCGATATATGTCCCAATATAAGGCTCTGTTTCTTGGTCGCGCAGGAAGCCGCATGTTGCTTTTAATGATTTGGAAAACTCTAATAGCATTTGCTCATTATCTAGCTGTACATGCAAGGAACGTGAATTATCCTTAGTATTAACCTTAAAGTACTTGCCGTCTATAATACGCTCTAAATTTGTTTCTTGAAAAGGGAAAATAATATCTTTATAAATTAACTTCACAATACCCCGCCTTTTTTACAATAGTTCACTACATCTGAATACGATAAATCTCCACCGAAAATTGAAAGGGCACTTCCAATTGTCACGTGAAGTTTACCATTCGCTAACTTCTTGAATTTCTCTAAGTCCTCAATAGAACGGATCCCTCCAGCATATGTTGTTGGGATAGTAGTCCATGCTGCTAGATCACGTACTAAGCTTTCCTGCATACCACCTTTTTTTCCTTCCACATCAACCGCATGAATGAGCAGCTCATCACAGAAATTTTCAATATAAGGGATGGACGCAGCATTGACCTCGAAATCACTAAATTTTGTCCATTTATCAGTAACGACATACCATTTATCATTGCGCATTCGACAGCTTAAATCAATGACTAAATGCTGTTTGCCAATTTTCTGTACGAGTTCCATCAGTCTATCCATATCAAGCTTGCCATCATGAAAAATAAAAGAAGTCACAATCACATGCGAAGCGCCAGCATCAATATACTTTTTGGCATTCTTTGAGGTGATTCCACCACCTATTTGTAGACCATGAGGATAAGCTGCAAGTGCTGTTAATGCAGCCTCTTCATTTCCTTCACCGAGCATTATAACGTGCCCACCTGTTAATTGATCTTGAGCAAACATTTTTGCATAATAACTAGAGTCATGATTGGAAATAAAATTTTCAATGACTTTTTGATTTTCATGTCCTAATGTGCTACCCACAATTTGTTTTACTTTGCCATCGTGTAAATCGATGCAAGGTCTAAATTCCAATAGCTTCACAATCCTTCCGTGCAACAAAATTCATCTCTATCATAGCATGGAAAGATTGATAAAAGATGTGAAATATCAATTGTCAAAATAATGTTAAAAGAATTGAGCGAATTCTCTTTTTAAACGATTATAAACATTATATTGTGGTAAAATAAAAAGATTGAAACGCACATGAAAGGACGAATCGACAATGGCTGAGAATCTTGATTTATTTGAACTAAATAAATTTTTTATACTCGGACGTCCAATCGTCTCTATCTTTCATAATGCTCAAAATATGTATTCGATTGTTCGTGTAAAAATTCAAGAAACCAATTTACAATATGAAGATAAGGAAATAATTGTTGTTGGCTATTTTCCACCATTACAAATGGATGAACAATATCGTTTTACAGGTTTATTGAGACAGCATCCAAAATATGGTGTACAATTTCAAATTGAGACGTTTACAAAAGAAGTACCAGCAACAGAGCAAGGAATTATTCACTACCTATCGAGTGATTTATTTGTTGGAATTGGAAAAAAAACGGCTGAAACGATTGTAGAGAAACTTGGAGCCAATGCTCTACGTCTAATTTTAGAGGACCCAAATGTACTTGATATTGTCCCTCGTCTATCAGCTGAAAAAAAAGAGGTTATCCACCGTACGATCGAACAAAATCTGGGTCTTGAACGAGTAATGATACAGTTGAATGAATGGGGTTTTGGACCTCAGCTCGGTATGAAGATTTATCAAACATATCGCACTGATGCCATCGAGCTTCTAACAGAAAATCCATATCGTTTAATTGAAGATGTTGAAGGTGTGGGATTCTTTCGTGCAGATGAATTAGGTGCAAAATTAGGGATTACTGGCAATCATCCAGACCGTATTAAGGCCGCTATTTTACATATTCTAAATACAGCAGCTTTATCAGAGGGGCATGTATTTTTAGATGCTGAGCAAGTTTTGCCCTTAGTAAAAGATATGCTAGAGCAAAGCCAACGAGAGGATATACCATTTGAGACAATATCAAAGTCCTGTATTGAATTGCGTGAGGAAAGTAAAATTTGTGGGGAAGAAACGAGGCTGTATTTACCATCCCTCTATTTTTCAGAAGTAGGAATCGCCTCCAAAATAGTGGCATTAATTGAGCGCAATAAGAAAGCTGAGCATTTTAGTAGGGACGAAATTCGTAAAGCGATTGGAGAAACAGAGGACTTACTTCATGTGACCTATGCCGAAACACAGGCGAATGCTATCGAACAGGCCTTAAATTCGGCTGTGATGATTTTAACGGGTGGACCAGGTACTGGTAAAACAACGGTTGTTCGAGGTGTCGTGGAAGTATATGCAAAGCTCCATGGTTTATCACTAAACCCAAAGGAATATGCGCAAAAGGAAGAACCCTTTCCCATCATTTTATGTGCACCTACTGGTCGTGCTGCTAAGCGTTTATCGGAATCAACAGAGCTTCCTGCAATGACCATTCATCGATTATTAGGATTTACTGGGCAAGAAAAGGAAGAAGAAACAGAGCGTGAGGTTACAGGAAAGCTCATCATTGTAGATGAAATGTCCATGGTGGATACTTGGCTTGCTCATCAATTATTGAAAGCTCTACATGAGGATGTGCAGGTTGTATTTGTGGGTGATCAGGATCAGCTCCCACCAGTAGGACCTGGACAGGTGTTAAAGGACTTACTAGCCTCACAGCAAATTCCTACTGTTGAATTAACCGAGGTGTATAGACAGGCTGAGGGCTCAACAATTATTGAACTGGCTCATCAAATTAAACGCGGTACAATTCCAAAAGAATTAACGGTAAAGACATCTGACCGCTCCTTTATTAAAGCCTCCTCAGATCAAGTAGCAAGTGTTGTTACACAGGTTGTAAAGAGTGCTGTGGCGAAAGGACAAGAAATTCGCAATATTCAAGTGTTAGCACCAATGTACAAGGGACCTGCAGGCATTGATAACTTGAATAAAATGATACAAGAGCTAATAAATCCAAACGATACTGGTACAAGAAAAGAGCTTGTTTTTGGTGATGTAACATATCGCATAAAGGATAAAGTATTACAGCTTGTCAATCAGCCTGAAAGCAATGTTTTTAATGGAGATATGGGTGAAGTCATCAGTATTATCAAGGCAAAGGAAACTATTGAGAAACAGGATTTACTTGTCGTTTCATTTGACGGCATAGAAGTAACCTATCAGCGCAGTGATCTCAATCAATTGACGCTCGCCTATTGCTGCTCCATTCATAAATCACAAGGTTCGGAATTTCAGACCGTAATTATGCCAGTAGTTCGAGGCTACTCTAAAATGCTGCGTCGTAATCTGCTATATACTGGTATAACCCGTGCGAAAAATTTTCTGATTTTATGTGGTGAGCCAGAAGTGCTCGCTGACGGCTTACAGCGTACAGATGACCTACAGCGCTTTACTTCTTTACGTGCAAGACTTAATCCTATGGATATAGCAGTGGAAGTGGTTGAAATAGAAGCAGTATCGGTGGGAATAGATAAGCAGCAGATAAGAGATGTAAGGTTAACGGTTGAAACAGAACCGTTTATCCATCCTATGATAGGGATGGATGGTGTTTCACCGTACGATTTTTTAGATGACTAAAGAGGATTAAAATATTTTGAGGTGAAGAAAGTGAAACGCATAGTATTATTGCTTCTATTCATGATGATCCTACCTTTTGTAGGAAAAGTATATGCAAATAATATGATCTTCCAAGTGAATGAAGAAGCAACTGTCTTTGATAATCGTTCAGGCTCACTTGAGCAGGTGGGCACATTATCAGCAGGGCAAACCTTTGAAGTAACAAAAGATTACGGGGCTAACTGGTGGCAAATACGTTGGGGAGGTTATTACGGGTATGTTGATAAGCGTTATACAACAGTAGTACCAGCAACAACCTATAAAAACAAAGTCCCAACACTGGCATCGATAAAAAATTATCTTGTTCCAACGCGTGTTGCACCAATTTTTGATAATACTGGTAATAAGCTTGTGCAATTTGCAACCCTATCAGAGGGAGTTCGTTTCCCTATTTATAGTAAAATGGGGGATTGGTATGGCATTGCGGTGAATGGCCGATTAGGATTTGTACATAGTAATTTTGTTGAAGAAGAAAAAGGACAAGATACTACAAATCCAAATAACGCAAAACCCGTTGAAAAGCCTACTCCTACCCCAACTCCTCCTAGTAAGCAAAATGGTTATATGGAGGCATTAGAAAATGTCACCCTTTATGACCTGCGTCGAGACAAGCCAATGACTATTGCAATATTAATGAAGGGGCAACAACTTGAGGTTGTCGATGCATCAGACGAAACATATGTAAAGGTTCGATGGGGGCAAACTTATCTTTATGCAGAAAAAGATAAAATTAAATTAATGAATACTCCTTCTTATAAGAATACTGGGAAGGATCATACTGTAAAAAATGAGTATTTCATCCCGATTTCTGCAAACAGTGAAATTTATGACTGTACCAATAAAGCATTATATCCCTTTGCAAAGTTAGATACGAATCGCCGTTACCCGATTTTACGAAAAGAGGGCAGCTGGTATGTAACAGTTCTTGGAGGCCGTGAGGGGTATATCCATAGCTCGAAAGTGGCGCTGGATCGCGGTGTTCCTGTTATGATGTATCATCATTTTTTAAAGGAGCATGAGCTTGGTCGCTTTAAATATGTCAGTACAACAATGACAGATGTACAATTTACAAAGGAAATGCAGTATTTAAAAACTAAAAGCTACGAAACGATTACAACGGATGAATTATTGCGTTTTATGCGTAATGAAATTACATTACCCGCTTATTCCATTGTACTAACTTTTGATGATGGCTTACTATCGACACGTGAATATGCATATTCTGTCCTTCAAAAGAATGGCTTTAAAGCTACTCAGTTTTTAATTACATCACGTAATGAAAGTTCATCAGCTGAGCAAATGTTTAATTATGACGACTTGCAGGCACTTTCACGTCAGGATGTTGAAAATATGCAAGATGTCTTTTCCTATGGGTCACATACTTACAACTTACATGATCTAATAGGAAATAAAGGTAAGATGCTACTAATTCCATACCATGAAGTAGTGCAGGATTTAAAACAGAGCTTAACGTTTATCCCTGAAGCAAAAGCATTTGCATATCCATTTGGACAATATACATCGAATACAATTTATGCAGTAAAAGAAGCCGGTTTTGACATGGCGTTTTCAACGCAGCCTGGCTATAATAAGCCATATGATGATGTGTATCAAATTAAACGACTATATAGTGATCAGAAAACTACCTTTGAACAGTTCCAAAAAATGGTTCTGCCGTACGCTAAATAAAAGCACTTGTCCAATCATAAAAACCTAAAAAGCGCGAGCATTGATTGCTCGCGCTTTTCTCTGTACTTTCAAAGGTGATTAGTGAATGCCTACAATGTGATGTTTGACAACTTCATATGCCTGGCAAACATTATTATATTGAGCCTTGTCTTGAGCAATTAAATTGGAAGCAATAGAAAATAAAAGATTTTCTTCGTTATGATCCTCTATTCGATTCATTAAGGCAGCTTCTAATTCTTCGACATATGCAATGATTTTATGATTCATCTATAATTCTCCTTTGAAAAAAGATGTTTTTGTTTTGTTTACGAGGTTATCTTACACCTGCATGAAGTAAAAATCTAGCAACTCTGTACTAGTTAAAACAGACTTTTTCATGAATGTGACGTAAAATTGAACATGTTAAAAAACCGCTTATTGTAATCGCTTTTATCTAAAGTAACTGAAAAATCAGCAATATAAGCAAATTTCCTTTGTATTAATAAAGTGGTACAGTTTTCTTGGATTCATAAGTTGATGTAATACAGTTGGCTACCATGGAACCTAAAACTGGGAAATCTCATATACTAAATGAGTATAAAACATTTGGAATATTTAGGGGTGACTGCATGCCAGTAATTACAGGACAGCAATATATTGAACGTATTGATGCGTTGCAATCGTATATTTCCATTGATGGTGAAGTTGTAACAGGGAAGGTGTCGGAGCATCCAGCATTTAAGGGAGTTATGCAGAGTCAGGCAAGACTCTTTGATTTACAAAATGAGCAGGCATTGCTTGACAAGATGACCTATGCATCACCGACTAGTGATCATCGTGTAGGGATGTCTTTTCTACAGGCATTGACAGGTGAGGATCTTGTAAAAAGACGTCTTGCCGCAAGAGAATGGGCACTATCCACCCATGGTCTTATGGGAAGAAGTCCAGATTATATGAATACAACATTAATGGCACTAGCATCAGCTGCTGATTATTTAAAAGATAAACCAAATTGTTTCCCAGAGCATTTACTGAAATTTTATGAGCATGCTCGCGAAAATGATTTAACGATGACCCATACCTTTATAGAGCCACAAGTTAATCGGCAGAAGTTTTATTTTGAGGATGAAGAAGTTACTATAGCCGCTAAAATTGTTGCCAAAACAAGTGAAGGATTAGTTATTAAAGGGGCAAGATTACTTGCCACACAGGGAGGAATTACCGATGAACTCCTTGTTATATCAACAAATGGTTATGACGGGGGAAAAGGCTTTGGATTTTCGATTCCTAGTAATACAAAAGGCCTGAAATTTTTATGTAGACAGTCATTTGTTGGTGGTGAATCGACTTTTGATTATCCATTAAGTTGTCGCTTTGAGGAAATGGATGCAATTGTTGTTTTTGATGATGTGGTTGTGCCATGGGAGCGTGTCTTTTATTATGAAAATATAGAAGTTGCCAATACCTTTATGAACATCAGTGGCTTCCAGTCCTATGGCTTACATCAGGTGCTTTCGCGCCAAATAGCTAAAACAGAATTTATTTTGGGCGTTGTGCAATCTATTGTAGATACGATAAATATCGGAACCTATCAGCATGTGCAGCAAAAGGTTGTAGATATTATTGTGGCGTTAGAGACAATGAAGGCTTTATTGTTGAAGTCAGAAATTGAGGCAGCAAGGGATGCTTTTGGCTTTATCAGACCAGATCATCCAACATTACAAGTTGCAATTCATGTTTTTCCAAAAGTGTACCCGACTTTTACAGAAATCATTCAAATACTTGGTGCGAGTGGATTAATGTCCATTCCAAGTGAAAAAGCATTTCTGACGGATAATGGAGACTTAGAACATTATTTACAGTCATTTAAAGATGGCGGTAAAGAGCGGGTTAAAAAATTCCGTTTAGCTTGGGATTTAACAATGAGCAGCTTTGGCACAAGGCAAACACTTTATGAGCGCTACTTCTTTGGTGACCCTGTACGCTTAGCATCTGTCCTTTATCAAAGCTATAATCGAGAACAATACATTGAAAGGGTGGAAAACTTTTTAAAAGATGGTTGTTCCTAAAACTTTTCAGTTTGACAGTTGTTTCATAATGCATTATGATTTACAGGAATAAAAAAATAACGATCCCTTCGTTAGGTGAGGCTCCTATGCTGGAGATACGCTACTACCCAAAAATGTCGAGAGACGCCAATGGGTCAACAGAAATCATCGAAATAAGGTGTTTTTTAACGTAGCTGGAGTGAATTTCCTATGCCGCATAGTGCTAAAACTCAACGTTTGAAGGTAAGAAAGCAAAGTACTGTACTTTACTGTGCTGTTTTTTTGATATGTGTATTCAACACGCCTTCATTCATCGAAGGCGTGTTTTTGTTATTTAAGGAAGGTGATGAGAAATGGATAGTAGTCCTGAGCCGAGTAAGCAAATACAAAGTAAAAATAAACAATTAAGGATCGTCGATTTCTTATCGCCGAAACAACAATAGGTGACGCCTGTTTGTTCTCCTTAAATAATAAAACATGAGGTGAAAAACAATGATTAAAATCCATTATTTTAAAAAAGAAAACAACATAGTACATCATGATTTTAATTTGAAAGAATTTAAACTTGGTCTCCATGCTGAGGATTTATTATGGGTTGATTTATATGCATATAGCTACAATGAATTAAATGATATCGCAGAAATTTTTGGCTTCCATCCATTAGCTGTAGAGGATTGCTTAAACGAAGGTTCTCGCCCTAAAATGGATAATTACGGTGATTATAAATTCTTTGTTTTCCATGCTCCTATTTATAATGAAAAAAGCAGCAATGAAATAACTACAGTTGAATTAAATATTTTTATGGGTCCTAATTATGTTGTAACGGTTCATAAACAAAAGCTTAAATGGCTAGGTCACATCGAAAATATTTGCTTAAACAGTACGAAGTATTTAGATAGAGGCACCGATTTTCTTTTGCATACAATTATCGATGGCATTACTGATGAATATTTCCCAGTCTTAGAACGAATAAGAGCACGCATAGATGAGCTTGAAGAGGAAATATATGATTATCAGCCGAAAATAGTTACAGAGGAATTTCTTGCTCTCAAGAGAACTATTATATTTATTCGACAGGCAATAATGCCACAAAAAAGAATTTTTTCAAATAGTAATGGTCAGTGGAAATTTGAAATTCGTGAGGAAAATATTCCATTCTATAAAGATTTAAATGACCACCTTGAACGAATTGTTGAATCGACGGAAACTTACAGAGATTTAGTAAACAGTACCTTAGATACCTATTTTTCGATTATCAGTGGAAAATCAATTGAGAAGCTTAATCTACTTACAGTAATATCAACAATTATGTTGCCACTATCTGTCATTACAAGCTTTTTTGGCATGAATGTTCCACTACCATATCCGGATTCACCAATTACAACGATTACAATTAGTGTGTTTTTAGTCGTATTTACTTGGGGAATGTGGGCATACTTCAAAAAAATGATTGCTTAATGATGATTAGCCATACTAGTGCCAATTGACAGAACAAAATATTTTTTTTATAATGCTCGATAGAAAATAGTAAAAACGATGATGGAACAAGTACGTATTTGTGGGTGTTAAGAAAGGGATTTCTTGGCTGAAAAAATCCTCGCATTGCAGATACCGAAAGCTACTCCAGAGTGCAGTTAATCTCTGCCGTTCACTTACGTTACAAGTGCTAAAGAGGTAAGTATTTTCTACTTACAACTAGGGTGGTACCGCGAGACAACTATAACAAGTCCTCGTCCCTTATTGGGATGAGGGCTTTTTTATGCTTATTTGCGGATTCATATCGTGAACTTTACAAAATTAATAAGGAGGAATTTATCCTATGAAAGCAGCAGATATTCGCCGTATGTATTTGGAATTCTTTAAAGAGAAAGGTCATCATCATGAGCCATCAGCACCGCTAGTACCAATTAATGACCCATCATTACTTTGGATTAACTCCGGTGTTGCCACTCTTAAACCATATTTCGATGGTCGTGTCATTCCAGATAATCCACGTATCACAAATGCCCAAAAATCGATTCGTACTAATGACATTGAAAACGTTGGTAAAACAGCGCGTCACCATACGTTTTTTGAAATGCTTGGAAACTTCTCTATTGGAGATTACTTCAAAAAAGAAGCGATTCATTATGCTTGGGAGTTCTTAACGGATAAAAAATGGATGGGCTTTGATCCAGCACTATTATCTATTACATTACATCCAGAAGATCAAGAAGCCTATGATGTTTGGCATAACGAAATTGGTATACCTGAAGATCGTTTAATCCGATTAGAGGGGAACTTCTGGGATATTGGAGAAGGTCCTTCTGGTCCAAACTCGGAAATTTTTTATGACCGTGGAGAAGAATATGGCTCTAATGATAGTGATCCAGAAATGTATCCAGGTGGAGAAAACGAACGATACCTTGAAATTTGGAACTTAGTGTTCTCACAATTCAACCATAATCCAGATGGTACGTATACGCCACTGCCAAAGCAAAATATTGATACAGGTATGGGACTTGAGCGTATTGTATCGGTTGTGCAAAATGTTCCAACTAACTTTGATACTGATTTATTCATGCCTATTATTGAAAAAATCGAGGAATTTGCTAACCGTAAGTATAAGCGCCCTGGTGAAGTAGATTTAAATGAAATCTTCGGTTCTGAAGAGGATATTAATACACCATTTAAAGTAATTGCTGACCATATTCGTACAGTAGCGTTTGCAATTGGTGATGGTGCACTTCCTTCAAATGAAGGTCGTGGTTATGTATTACGTCGTTTATTACGTCGTGCTGTTCGTTATGCAAAACAAATTGGTATTGAAAAACCATTTATGTTTGAATTAGTACCAACTGTAGGCAAAATTATGGAGGATTTCTATCCAGAGGTAACGGAAAAAAGTGAATTTATCCAACGTGTAATTAAAAATGAAGAAATTCGCTTCCATGAAACATTAGACGGTGGTTTAGCTATCTTTAATGAAGTCGTTGAATCACAAAAAGCAGCAGGACATGATTATATTCCAGGTGCAGATGCCTTCCGTTTATATGATACTTACGGTTTCCCAATCGAATTAACAGAAGAGTATGCAGAAGAAGTGGGTATGAAGGTAGACCATGAAGGCTTCGAGGCGTCAATGGAAAAGCAGCGTGAGCGTGCTCGTGCAGCTCGTCAAGATGTAGATTCCATGCAAGTACAAAATGAGGTTCTTGCAAATTTAACAGTTGCCAGCGAATTTGTAGGTCATGATACATTAACAGCAGACACAAAAATTGCAGCGATGATTGTTAATGGACAAGAAGCAAAGGTTGCCTCTGAAGGTCAAGAAGCGTTAGTTATTTTAGCAAAAACACCATTTTATGCTGAAATGGGTGGACAAATTGCGGATAACGGTATTATTTCAAATGATAGCTTTACTGCTGTTGTCAAAGATGTCCAAAAAGCACCGAATGGTCAGCCACTCCATACAGTGGTAGTTGAATCTGGTGAAATGCATGTAGAAGATACTGTGCAAGCAGTTGTTAATCGTGATGATCGTAATTTAATAATTAAAAATCATACAGCTACACATATTATGCAACGTGCATTAAAAGATGTGCTGGGCAATCATGTTAACCAAGCTGGTTCATATGTAGGTCCTGATCGCTTACGCTTTGACTTCTCTCACTTCGGTCAAGTGACAAAAGAGGAATTACAGCAAATTGAACGTATTGTAAATGAAAAAGTGTGGGATGATATAGAGGTCGTGATTGAAGAAAAAGGCATCGATGAAGCGAAGGCAATGGGGGCTATGGCATTATTCGGTGAGAAATATGGCGATATTGTGCGTGTAGTTTCAATTGGTGATTATTCTATTGAGCTTTGTGGTGGTATTCATGTGAAACGTTCTTCTGAAATAGGTTTCTTCAAAATTGTTTCAGAGGGTGGAATCGGTGCAGGTACTCGCCGTATTGAGGCTGTCACAGGAAAAGTGGCTTATGAAGCAGTTAAAGAAGAGGAAGCTTTATTAAACGATGCTGCAGCCTTATTAAAAGCAAATCCGAAAGATATTGTGACAAAAGTACAGGCACTTCAAGCAGACTATAAAGAATTACAACGTGATAATGAAGCATTATCACAAAAAATTGCGAATGCACAGGCAGGGGCAATTGTAGACGCAGCTCAAACAATTGGAGATGTAACAGTCTTATCTACTAGAGTAGAAGCGAAAGACAATAATCAATTGCGTCAAATGATGGATGATTTAAAAGTGAAAATGAATAAAGCAGTTGTTGTTTTAGGAGCTGTTGATGGCGAGAAAGTAATGCTTTGTGCTGGTGTCACAAAAGATTTAGTGGGCGGCAGCTATCATGCAGGAAATATCGTAAAAATGGTAGCCGAGGCATGTGGTGGTAAAGGCGGCGGTCGTCCAGATATGGCGATGGCAGGTGCAAAAGATACAACAAAACTTGAAGAAGCACTACTTTCTGTGTATGATTATGTTAAATCCATTTAATTAATACGCCAAATCGGTTATAATAAAGAGAAATTGGAGATGAGCTTTTTTGCACATCTCCTTATTTCTGAAAGCGAGGTGCTGGTCATGAGTTCATTTGATCAAACAATGAAATTTAATTTTCCAGAAGAATCAATGGAACAGGAAGTCAAGCAGGTAATGTTGAAAGTTCATTCTTCATTAGAGGAAAAGGGATATAATCCTATCAATCAGATTGTCGGTTATTTACTTTCTGGTGATCCGGCGTATATTCCTCGCCATCAGGATGCTCGTAATTTAATTCGCAAGCTTGAGCGTGATGAAATTCTAGAAGAGCTTGTTAAATTTTATATTAAAAAGAATAACGAGGACTAGAAATGAGAATTATGGGATTAGACGTTGGGTCAAAAACCGTGGGCGTTGCAATAAGCGATGCGTTAGGGTGGACGGCTCAAGGTATTGAAACCGTAAAAATTGATGAAGCAAACGGTGAATTTGGTATTGAACGAATAGCCGAGCTAGTAAAGGAATATGCTATAACGGAATTCGTTGTAGGTTTTCCGAAAAACATGAATAATACGGTGGGACCACGTGGAGAGGCATCTAAAAACTATAAAAAGCTTTTAGAGGAGACCTTTTCACTGCCAGCAAAGCTTTGGGATGAACGTTTAACGACAATGGCTGCTGAGCGTATGCTAATTGATGCAGATGTAAGTCGCAAAAAACGGAAGCAGGTCATTGATAAAATGGCTGCTGTGATGATTTTACAAGGCTATTTGGATAGCAAAAATTAATTGATGAGGTGACAAGCACATGGCACACGAGCACAACCATGAAGAAGAATTACACGTACAACACATTACAGTGATTGATGAGAACGGAAATGAACAGCTTTGTGAAGTGATTCACATTCATGAATCGCCTGAATTTGGCAAATCCTACGTATTTTATTCAATGGTAGGAGCAGAAGAAGATGAGGACGGTTCTGTAGAAATATTCGTTTCTTCATTCGTTCCTTCTGAAAATGGTGAAGATGGCGAGTTAACACCAATCGAAACAGAAGCAGAGTGGGATATGGTAGAGAATGTATTAAACGCTTTAGAGGATGAATACGAAGACTAATCTTCTTTCTTAAAGCTTGGAACAAGGATCGCAACTTGCAGCCCTTGTTCCTTTTTTATTGGCGGGACATATAGAAGTTTGCTTAATTATGGAGTGACAGTCATCGAAAATTGTGGGGAGCCGCTCAATTCGAATTTGAAAGTCAGCAAATAAAGTGGAAGCCGCTCAATAGTGATCTGAAAGTGATCAAAAGACGCCAATCCCACTCAATTTAAGACTAACTGCACCACACAAAACAATGACCCTAATCCTCAAATGTACCTTTAACTTTAAACATAATGACCATGAAGGAGGAATTTGAATGAATGAAGAAATACAAGAATTTATGATTATAGGTGAGAATGGCAAGGAACAAAAATGCAGGGTTGTCTTTACCTTTGATGCAGAGGAAAAATCATATGTACTCTTTTCATTAATTGACGAAGCAGGTAATGAAATTCCAGGAGATATTTCTGCTATGACATTTGAGTACGATGATAATAACGGAGAAATGACCAATTTAATGCCTGTTGTAACTGAAGAAGAATGGGAAATGATTAATGAGGTTGTGCTAACGCTTCTTGATGAATTTGAAGAGGAGCCACAGTTAATCACAGTTACAGATGAGGATGGAACGGATCAAGTCTGTGAGGTCATTCATAAATTTTCATCCGAACAATTTGGAAAATCCTATGTTTTATATGTACCTGCAACAGACGAACCTATTGAGGAACGAGATATTTTTGCGGCTCAATACCTATCGGACAAAGACGGTTCTATAGAAGAATTATTACCAATTGAAAGTGATGAAGAATGGGCATTTGTTGAAGATGTATTGAACGAATTGTAAAATCTCTGGGTGGTTGTGAGCCACTCAGAGTTTTTTTATTTTTTAACTACTTTCAGCAGAACAAAGCCGATTCTGGAATCAATTATGCCGAGGCAAAATTGATTTAATAGAAATTTTCTATCAATGCTCTAAAAGTATTCTATCTGCAAATAAAATTTTTGTACTTTCGATTGAATAAAGTGATTTTAAGAGAGAAATTATGCTTTTTAAGATTTAAATTTCTGAATTTTTGAATAAACAGAATAAATAAGGCATTGACCAATTCGAAGTAAATAGATAAGATTTGTCTTACATTAAACCAAGTAAGTTGATTAATTAAGGAGGTAATAGTATGAGAAAAGGTTGGAAATTGTTAATAGGAGCAATGGTAATAGGCTTGTTGGCTGGCTGCACAAGCAAAGGAGAGGAAGATAAAGAGGAGGTTGTAACGTTAAAGGTAGGAGCTGCCAATGTACCTCATGCGGAAGTATTGGAGTATTTAGCAAAAGATATTGAAAAGGATGGAGTGAAACTAGATATTTCCATTATAAAAGATGCTGTTCAAACAAACCAACAAACGGCAGATGGTGAGTTGGATTTTAATTATTTTCAACATGTTCCGTTTTTAGAACAGACGAATAAAGAAAGTCATTTGGATTTAGTCAGTGTAAAAGGAATTCATATTGAGCCATTTGGTGTGTATTCCAAAAAACTAAAAGATATTAATGATTTGCCACAAAATGCAAAGGTAGCTGTACCAAATGATGTTGTTAATTTCTCTCGTGCGTTACTACTATTTCAAAATAATGGATTGATTGAATTAGATAAAGCGAAGAAAGGTGATTATACAGTCGAAGATATTACGAAAAATGAGAAAAAAATTCAATTTATCGGTGTGGATTCTCCATTACTTGTTCGTTCATTAGATGATGTAGACGCATCTGCTATTAATACGAATTATGCCTTAGAGGGGGGCTATAACCCTATGAAGGATGCACTGATTATAGAGGGTTCTGAATCACCTTATGTCAATATTATAGCTTCGACAAAGGAGAAAAAGGATGATCCAGCTATACAGACAGTCGTTAAGTGGCTAACAAGTGAAAAGGCACGTTCTTTCTTTGAAGATCAGTATAAAGGTGCTGTTGTTCCCGCATTTTAAAGCTTTGTAAACAACATACATGCTAAGGAGGTAAACGTGCATGATTGAATTTATTGAAACAACAAAAGAATTTCAGATAGGAACATCAACAGTGACGGCCCTAAATCATATCAATTTAACGATTCAGAAGGGGGATATTTTTGGTGTTATCGGCTTTAGCGGTGCTGGTAAAAGTACTTTAATTCGAACAGTAAATTTACTGGAGGAGCCAACGTCTGGGCGGGTGCTTGTAAATGGAAAAGAGTTAACTACGCTTACTAAAAGGCAGCTTCGAGATGAGAAGAAAAATATCGGCATGATTTTTCAACATTTTAATCTCCTCCATTCTAAAACTGTATTTGAAAATGTGGCAATGCCTTTAATCATAAGTGGTGTAAAAAAATCGAACTTGGAAGGTCAAGTGAAAGAGGTATTAGCATTTGTTGGCTTAACGGACAAAGCTGATCGCTATATTGACGAGCTATCAGGCGGGCAAAAACAAAGAGTCGGCATCGCTAGGGCACTCGTTACCAAACCGACTATCCTATTATGTGATGAGGCAACTTCTGCTCTCGACCCACAAACGACCAAATCGATTTTAGCGTTACTAAAGAAGGTCAATATAGAATATGGTATTACGATTTTGATGATTACTCATGAAATGGAGGTTATTCGGGATATTTGTAATCGTGTGGCTGTCATGGAAAATGGAAGAATTATTGAGACAGGTAATGTACTTGAAATTTTTTCTACACCAAAAGAGGAGACAACCAAAAACTTTGTCCAATCGGTTGTTCGTGATGAAATCCCGTCTTCTGTTTATGAGCAATTAAAAGGTATAGATGCTTCTAAGAAAATTTACAATTTAAAATTTATCGGAGTAGATGTTGGTCAGCCAATTGTCTCACAGGTAGCGAAGAAATTTGCTGTAGATGTCAATGTTTTATTTGGCAATATCACAGAGCTACAAGGGATTCCATTCGGTCATTTAATCGTAGAGCTCGTTGGTTCTGATAAGGAAATACAAAAAGCATTTCTATTTATTCAGGCTAAAAATATTCAAATAGAGGAGGTTGTTGCTCGTGAAAGTGAGCACTCAAATCATTATCGACGCGGTTCTAGATACGCTGTACATGGTTAGCATTTCGTTATTTTTTGGTGCCATTTTAGGCTTCGTTTTAGGAGTGGTCTTAGTTGTAACGAGAAAGGGACATATTCTTGAAAATAAATTAATCTTCTCGATTGTCAATCCGATTGTCAATACACTGCGCTCCATTCCGTTCATTATTTTACTTGTTGCAATTATTCCATTTACACGATTACTCGTTGGAACTGCAATTGGAACGACAGCTGCCATTGTGCCGCTAGTCTTGCATATTGGACCTTATATATCAAGATTAATAGAAAATTCATTATTAGAGGTGGATGAGGGCATTATTGAAGCAGCAAAAGCAATGGGAGCCTCCCCATTTCAAATTATACGAAAGTTTCTATTGCCTGAAGCTTTTCCATCTTTAATTCTAAGTGTCACGACTGCAACAATAGGGCTTATTGGTGCGACGGCCATGGCAGGAGCTGTTGGAGGCGGAGGCCTAGGTGATGTCGCCATTACTTACGGCTATCAACGCTTTGATAATGCGACGATTTTGGTAACAGTGGTTATTTTAGTAGTACTTGTACAGATTATTCAAAGCATCGGCAACAGTCTTGAACGAAAAATACGCAGAGTTTCTTAAGGGAGAATGTCAACATGAAAAAACTTAACTATTTATTAGGACTTTTTACATTACTATTTTTACTAGTGGCATGTGCAGAAGCAGATGAAAACGATACTGTGAAGGTCGGTATTCGTAGCTCAGAATTGAAAACCTGGGAGTATATTAAGGAACAGGCTAGCAAGGAAGATATTAACCTCGATTTAGTAACATTCTCTGCGCAATATGATCCAAATCAAGCACTGGCAGAGGGAGAAGTAGATATTAATGCTTTTCAACATGTTGCCTATTTAAATTTATTTAATACGAACAACAACTCAGATTTACAGGCAATTGGCACAACAATAATGGCACCTATTGGCTTATATTCAAACAAATATAAATCGTTAGATGAATTAAAAGAAGGTGCAAAGATCGCTGTACCGAATGATCCTTCCAACTGGGGCAGAGCTTTACTGCTACTTCAGGAGAATGGATTACTAACAGTAACGGACAATTTTGATGGTAATGGCGGAGAAGATCGAATTAAAGATAATCCAAAAAAATTAACAATTTTGCCTGTTGACGGTGCTACAACGCCAAGGGTAATGGAGGATGCTGATTTTGCCATTATAAATAATGGTGTGGCTGTAGAAGCTGGACTTTTATTGAAAGATGCGATCATTCATGAGAGTGAAACAGCTAAGCCATTTATTAATGTTATTGTGGCAAAGGCAGAAGACAAAAATAATGAAACATTGAAAAAAATAGTGGAAATTTATCAGCGTGATGAAACGGCTAAGTTTATTAAAGAAATATCAAACGGAAACTATATTCCGGTGAAAATGCCACTGGATGAATTAGCAACATGGAAGGATTTCTATTCATATTAGAAAGGGTGTTAATAATGACTAAGAAAAGAGAATTAAAGCTAGCACTATATTTAATTGGAGCAGGTATGCACGTTGCTGCATGGAAGCATCCGTCTGCACAAGCAAATGCAAGCATCGATATTAAAGCATTACAAAAAGCAGCCCAGATTGCGGAAAAAGGAAAGTTTGATATAGCATTTGTGGCAGACAGTTTAGCTATTAATCATGAATCCCATCCGCATATTTTAAATCGCTTCGATCCATTAATTCAAATTACGGCTTTAGCAGCAGCGACCACTAAAATTGGACTTGGTGCAACAGCTTCAACTACATACAGTGAGCCATATGTGCTAGCAAGACAGTTGATGTCCATCGATCATATAAGTGATGGGAGAGTTGCTTGGAATTTAGTGACTACAGCAGATGCTACAGGGGAAACAGCCTTAAATTTCAGTCGTGACAAGCATTGGGAGCATGATCATCGCTATGAACGTGCAGAGGAATTTATCGATGTTGTTCAGTCATTATGGGATTCATGGGAGGACGATGCCTTTCTCTATGATCGAGACAATAATATCTTTTATGATCGTCATAAAGTGCACGAAACCTCGTTTAAGGGCAACTATTTAACTGTCAAAGGTCCATTAAATATTGCACGTTCTGTACAGGGGCAGCCTGTTATTGTAGAGGCTGGTGCATCTAAACCGGGACAACAATTAGCAGCACGTACGGCAGAGGTTGTATTTGTCCATTGGGATGAAATTGAAAAATCGAAAGAACACTATCGTCAATTAAAGGCACAGCTTGCTCCATTTGGACGTACAGAGGAAGAGCTTCTCGTTTTACAGGGAATTTCTCCAATCGTAGGTGATACAGAGGAGGAGGCGATCCGTAAATTTAATGAATTACAGTCGTTGATTGATCCATATGAAAGCTTAAAATTTGTTTCTGGGTACATGGGGAATGTTGACTTTTCAAAGTACTCACTCGATACACCGGCTATCGAAGTGGAATTTCCAGAAGTCAATAGTATACAAAGTCACTTTTATGAGCACTTAGAGATTATTAAAAAGGAAAATTTAAAGGTTGGCGATTTATATGCGCGCCTATTTGGACCTGCAAAGCGTGATGCTTTTGTCGGAACACCGACTCAAATTGCAGATGAGATGGAGCGTTGGATTTCAGAGCGAGCAGCAGATGGCTTTATGCTGCAATTTCCATTATTACCACGCGATTTAGAGGATTTTGTTGACAAAGTTATACCAATTCTACAAGAGCGAGGCATTTATCGTAAAGATTATACAGGCACAACGTTAAGAGAGCATTTAGGATTGAAAAAGCCGCTGAATCGTTTTGCTAAAAGTAAGGTGACACAGTGATGATTGATGTTTTTATTCGTAATGAACGGGAGCAAAAACTCGTTCAGTATGCTCAGAATTTAGCAAAACAAATTGAGAAGACAGCTAATCAATATGATGAGAGTGGTGAATTTCCTTTTGAGCACTTTCAGATTTTAGAGGATGCAGGTTATTTTCGATTAACAGTGCCAAAAAAATATGGTGGAGAAGAAATTTCTCTCTACGAAATGTTATTAGTACAGGAGCAATTAGCTAGAGGTGATGCTTCTACTGCATTGTCTGTTGGCTGGCATTTATTAACGTTTTTGAATGTTCGTGAGGCGAAAACATGGCCAGAGCCTATATTTGCAGAATTAAGCCGAAAAGCCGTTGAAGAAGGCTCTCTACTGAATATTATTAATAGTGAACGTGGAAAAGGGAATATTTCTCGAGGAAGTTTACCTGGTACAATTGCTAAAAAGGTGCCAGGGGGATATCGTATTACAGGTGAAAAGGCATTTGCTTCCTTAGCACCAATTTTAAAACAATTCACCATTATTGCTTATCTTGAAGAAGAAAATCTAACAGCAGAGTTTCTCATTACTAAAAATGAACAGGTGGAAATTGTTGAGACATGGGATGCGATGGGCATGAGGGCGACAGGCAGCCATGATATTATTTTTCATGATACGTTTGTACCAGAAGAAGCATTGCTATACAGACATCGCCTAAATGAAGTCAATCGTTTCTTAGCGGATGGTCGTGTCTATTCGTTAGAAATTCCAGCCGTTTACTTAGGAGTAGCAGGTGCAGCAAGAGATTATGCCATTGATTTTGCTAAAAATACGTATTCACATAGCTTAGAAAATACAATCGCTCATGCCAGCCATGTTCAACAAAAAATCGGTGAAATAGAAGTACTTTATCAAACTGCACGAAGAACTCTATATAGTATTGCAGCGCAGGTAGAACAAAATCCAGCCCTTAAGGAGCAGCTATCGGAGTCTGTTAGTATTGCGAAGTATATTATTTGCAACCACGCGATAGATATTGTAACAAAAGCTATGCAGGTTGTAGGTGGACGAAGTTTATCGAAGGAAAACAAAATCCAGCGCCTATTTAGAGATGTTCAATGCAGCCGCTTTAATCCTCCAGCAGATGATGTGGTTATTACTCAACTTGCGATGGGATTACTGATTGATAAGAAGCAAGAAACTTTTCAATTATAGTATGAACCCTGAAAGACTTCCAAAGAGATTATCTGCCAGCAAAAATAGTTGGCAGATTTTTTGCGTGAGCCATTTCTACTGAATTGTCGATTTCTGTTTGTCGTGAAAGTTGATTTCTAGTATGATATTGGATAGTGATAGGGGGGAAACCCGTGAATAACGGTTCAAAAAAACAAGAAATGTTTTCAAAAATGCAAGAAAGAAAATCTGAGGTAAAAATCGTGAGAAAAATCGTTGCTATTATAGCTATTGTTTTTGTTCTACTATTAGTGATTGTTGGTTTCCTTGGCTACAATTATGTCAAGAGTGCCCTCAAACCAGTGGATCCAGATGCAACAAAAATAATTGCCGTTGAAGTACCAATTGGCTCAAGTTTAAGCTCTATTTCTGCCTTATTAGAGAAAAAAGGCGTTATTAAAGATGCCCGGGTATTTAAATATTATGCAAAGTTTAAAAATGAATCTCAGTTCCAGGCAGGGAATTATGATTTAACAAAGGCAATGACGCTAGATGAGCTAATCAAAAGTTTAAAAACAGGAAAGGTATATCGTAAGCCAGTCTTTACGATGACAATTCCTGAAGGCTTAACGCTTGAACAAATCGGTAATATTGTGGAGAAGAAAACGCCATATACGCAAAAGGAATTTATGGACTTAGTAACAAGTGAAGCATTTGTTCAACAGATGATGGCAAACTATCCTGAGCTTGTGACAGATGCAGTTTTAGCTGACAATATTCGCTATGATTTAGAGGGATATCTTTTCCCCGCAACTTATTCTTATTTTGAAGAGAAGCCATCATTAGAAGCCATCGTAGAAGAAATGGTGGGGGCGATGAATAAGGTTGTGAAGAATTACAGTGATTTACTTGCAGAAAAACAGATGTCTGTTCATCAATTAGTAACATTTGCTTCGCTACTAGAAGAAGAAGCTACTGCCCAAACTGATCGAGAAACTATAGCAAGTGTATTCTATAATCGTCTTGATCAGGGAATGCCGCTTCAAACTGATCCAACTGTTTTATATGCACTTGGCTCTCATAAAAACCGTGTGCTATATGAAGATTTAGAGGTAGAAAATGCTTACAATACTTACAAAAACAAAGGCCTACCGCCTGGTCCAATTGCGGGGGCAGGGAAGTCTTCTATTGAAGCAGCATTGAATCCAAGCAGTACAGATTATCTATACTTCTTAGCGGATAAAGAGGGCGTAAACCACTTCTCTAAAACCTATGATGAGCATTTGCAAAAAGTGGAAAAATATTTACGTAAGGCAGAGTAAATAGAAAAAGTATATAGTATGCATATGGATAGAAGGAAAGAAAAATAGCTTTCCTTCTATTTTCGTGCTATTATAAATTGTGATTTTTGATAAATCCGCATACGGTCAGAACTTTCATGCTGGATATAGTATACGTGGTGGCAATTGTTTTGAGCATAAACAAACAATTGCTCATTTTTGTATGGCGAAGTACCAAGACATCACGTTTGGTCTTTTTCTTTTTGGTGTAAATGATGAAGTACAGACAACGGCGAAATGCTTGTTGCCTTTTAAATGAGGGTGGATTTAACAATGGAATTATCAGATGCATATATACAATCATTTATTCAACCACGTAATGAACTGCTTTTAGAAATGGAAGCATTCGCGGAGGAGAATCATGTACCGATTATGCAGCTTGCAGCTATCGATGCACTGAATCAACTGCTACGTATTCAAAATCCGTCAAAAATTTTAGAAATTGGTACTGCTATCGGCTATTCTGCACTAAGAATGGCAGAGGCTTTGCCAAATGTGAATATCGTTACAATAGAGCGTGATCCAGAGCGTGTGACAAGTGCCAAAGCTTATATTAAACGTTCAACCGTATCAGATCGAATTACGGTCATTGAAGGCGATGCTTTAGAGGTAGACGATGAGGCTATTCAAACAGCATTTGATGCAGTTTTTATCGATGCAGCTAAGGGACAATATCAGCGCTTTTTTGAAAAGTACGCCCCACTAGTGAAATCAGGGGGAGTCTTGTATATCGATAATATGTATATGCATGGCTTATCTGATTTAGATTTGAAGGATGTCCCGCGTCGTAAGCGTACAATGATTCGCAATTTAAAAAACTTCACGGAATGGATAATGGAGCACCCTGATTATACAAGTGCTTTTTTACCAGTCGGTGACGGTTTATTACTATGTTTGAAGAGGTGACTACTATGAAAAAACCAGAATTGCTTGTAACACCACAATCATTAGAACATATAAAAGCACTTTTAGAAGCTGGAGCAGATGCTTTTGTAATTGGTGAACAACAATTTGGTCTACGTCTAGCAGGAGAATTCTCTGTTGTTGAAGTGGAAGAAGCAAAGAAGCTTATACACGCAGCAGGTAAAAAGGTTTATGTTGCAGTCAATGCACTTTTCCATAATGAAAAGATAGACGCCCTTGCTGAATATTTAAAAGAAATGCAGCGTATCGGTGTGGATCGTTTAATTTTCGGCGACCCAGCGATATTAATTATTCGTCGTGAGCAAGGAGTAACAATTCCATTACATTGGAATCCAGAAACAACTGCTACAAACTGGTTTACGGCAAACTATTGGGGGAAACGCGGCGCAACTCGCGCAGTACTTGCACGTGAACTTTCGCTAGATGAAGTGTTGGAAATAAAAGAAAGTGCTGAACTAGAGATTGAAGTACAAGTTCATGGTATGACATGTATGTTCCAATCAAAGCGTCCATTATTGGGGCATTACTTCTTATATCAAGATAAAGTAATGGAAATTGAAAATCGTAATGAAAATCGTAACATGTTCCTACATGACGATGAGCGGAATAATAAATACCCAATTTATGAGGACGTTAATGGAACACATATTTTCAGTCCAAATGATATGTGTATTATTGATGAACTAGGTGAATTATTTGAGGGTGGCATTGATGCTCTGAAAATTGAGGGTGTACTGCAAACACCAGAATATGTGGTGACAGTAACAGAAGCCTATCGCAAAGCCATCGACGCTTATTTTGATGAGTCAGAAGAAGCATATGAAGATATAAAAGATGATTTATTAGCAAAAATTGAAGAGATTCAGTCAGCCATCAGACCACTGGACACTGGCTTTATCTTCAAGGAAACAGTTTACTAAGAGGGGGGCAAGACATGGCATTAGCGTTAGTACAAAATGACAAAATCCGTGAGATTGTTGACGGTAAACGTGTCATTACAAAAAAACCAGAGCTGCTTGCCCCAGCAGGTAGCTTAGAGAAATTAAAAATAGCTGTTCATTATGGAGCAGATGCTGTATTTATTGGCGGGCAGGAATTTGGTTTACGTTCAAATGCAGATAATTTTTCTATTGAGGAAATGCGCGAGGGAGTAACATTCGCCAATAAATACGGTGCGAAAATTTATGTTACGACAAATATTTTTGCTCATAATGAAAATATGGGCGGCTTAGAGCAATATTTAAAGGATATTGAATCTGCAGGTGTTACAGGCATTATCGTAGCGGACCCTCTGATCATTGAAACATGCCGCACAGCTGCACCCAAGCTTGAAATTCACCTTTCTACACAGCAATCGCTTTCAAACTGGAAGGCGGTACAGTATTGGAAAGAGGAAGGCTTACATCGAGTAGTGTTAGCCCGTGAAGTAGGCGGCGAAGAAATGCAGCTGATGAAGGAAAAAGTTGATATTGAAATTGAGGCATTCGTACATGGAGCGATGTGTATCGCTTATTCTGGTCGTTGTGTGCTTTCCAATCATATGACTGCTCGTGACTCCAACCGCGGTGGCTGCTGCCAATCTTGTCGCTGGGACTACGATTTATATGAATTAGAAGATGGCGAAGAAAAAGCGCTATTTGATGACAATCATGCACCTTTTGCTATGAGTCCAAAAGATTTAAAGTTAATTGAAGCTATTCCTCATATGATTGAGCTTGGCATTGATTCGTTAAAGGTTGAAGGTCGCATGAAATCCATTCACTACGTGGCTACAGTTGTTTCCGTGTATCGTAAGGTAATAGATGCCTATTGTGCAGATCCTGATAATTTCAACATTAAACGTGAATGGCTAGAGGAGCTAGACAAATGTGCAAATCGTGATACGGCTGAAGCATTCTTCCACGATGCACCTGGCTTAGAGGAGCAAATGTTTGGTGTTCATGGCCGTAAAACAACCTATGAATTTGCTGGTTTAATTTTAGACCATGACCTAGAGTCAAAAATTGTCACAATGCAGCAACGAAATTATTTTAAGCCTGGTGATGAAGTAGAGTTCTTTGGTCCTGAAATCGAAAACTTCTGTTTAACAATGGGAGAAATATGGGATGAGGACGGTAATAGCTTAGATGCAGCCCGTCATCCATTACAAATTGTTAAATTTAAATGTGATACACCATTAAAACCGCATAACATGATGCGAAAGGAGAATAATTAATGGCAGCAAAGCGTCCAGTCGTCATCGGAATCGCTGGTGGCTCATGTTCAGGTAAAACGAGTGTGACACATGCTATTTATGATGTTTTCCGAGATCATTCAGTGGTTGTAATTGAACAAGATTTTTATTATAAGGATCAAAGTCATTTAACGTTTGAGGAGCGTTTAGGTACAAACTATGACCATCCGTTAGCATTCGATAATGATTTGTTAATTAAACACATAAAAAAATTGTTGGCTCGTCAATCCATCGAAAAGCCAGTATACGATTATGTACAGCATACAAGAGCAAAAGAGGTTATTCATGTTGAGCCTGTAGATGTTATTATACTAGAAGGTATTTTAGTGCTAGAGGACGCAGATTTACGTGATCTAATGGACATAAAGCTATTTGTTGATACGGACTCAGATTTACGAATTATCCGTCGTATTATGCGTGATATAAAGGAGCGTGGACGTACAACAGATTCTGTCATCGACCAATATTTAACGGCCGTTCGTCCAATGCATAATCTATTTATTGAACCAACAAAACGTTATGCTGATATCATTATTCCAGAAGGCGGAGATAATGAAGTAGCCATCGATTTAATGGTAACGAAAATTAAAACTATTCTTGAAACCGGCAACGTATTGTAATAAGATAGAGTGGTATTGACAATATTTACATGCTTATCGGTGCATATTTCTGAAAAGCATGCATACTATTAGGTCAAAGCGTAATTTGAAAAACGTTTAAAAATAATAAAATTCGATTAAATGCTTGTTATAGGCATTTAGTCGAGTTTTATGTTTTTATATTGATGAAATAAGGAGTGAAGGACTTTGGCAAATGAAAAACAATACCCAATGACTGCTGAGGGTAAACGAAAATTAGAAGAAGAATTAGTGAAATTAGAAACGGAAACACGTAAGGAAATCGTAGAACGTATTAAAATTGCACGTGATTTCGGAGATCTTTCTGAAAATGCTGAGTATGATTCAGCAAAAGAAGAACAAGCCTTTTTAGAAGGACGCATTTCTACATTAAAATCAATGATTCGTAACGCGGTAATTATTTCTGAGGATGAAACTGACAACAGTGTAGTATCACTTGGGAAAACGGTTACATTTGTAGAAATCATTAATGGTAAACCATCAACTGAAGAGGAATCATATACTATTGTAGGTTCAGCTGAAGCGGATCCAATGGAATTCCGTATCTCTAATGAATCACCAATCGCAAAAGGTCTACTTGGCCGTGCTGAGGGTGAAGAGGTTGCTGTACAAACACCAGGCGGCGAAATGAAAGTTAAGATTCTTTCTATAAAATAATTATATATGTACAAGCAGTTAACTTCTCTTCTAAAAGAAAGTTAACTGCTTTTATTTTATAAAGATTAGTGTTTCACAATATATGGAAAGCAAGAAATAGACACAAATATTTTGCATGTGCTGTCGAAATTGATAAAATATTGGCTAGAGAGGGGGAGAATTCATGAGTGAACGACAAACTCGAAGCAGTCGTCATTTGCAGCCATCTCATAATAAAAAGCTAGATAAACTATTGAATGTATTAATTGGTATTGTTGTAGTATTAATTATTATCACGGCTACCTATGTGTTTAAATGGCAAGATGATGCAGAAAAAGCCGTGAAAGACGAGCCGGCACAAGAGCAAAAGAATGATGATAGAGAGGTTGAGGAAGAGCCTTCTAAAGAGGATAATAAGGATGCTACCACAGATGATAACGAACCCGCAAAGGAAGAACCTGCGGAAGAAGAACCAACATCTGAACAGGACAAAGCTCAGGAAACTAAATCTGATAATCCAATTGTAGACAAGGTTGTTACCAATAAAAATTGGAAGCCTACACCTACGACACAAGCAGGTCAGCATGTGTCTTCATACGATGATAAATCTGTAGACTGGGCAGAAAAGGTGGCAACAATTACAGCTGCAACAGGCATTGAAAAGGACAATATGATTATTTGGCGTATTCAAAATAACGGTAGCGCTAATACGGCTATAGCAACTGTTTCAACGAATGATAAAACAGCAATGTATAGAGTTAGTATGGAATGGGTTGACCAAGAGGGCTGGTTACCAGTAAAGCTTGAGCAGTTAAATACATTAAAGGGCGCCTATTGACGAAAATAACTCTTTTGTTTATTTTTAATAGAGTATAAAGAAGGGAAGAAATATATCTATGAAAATTGCAGTAATTGGCGCAATGGAAGAAGAAGTAGAGCTACTACGAGCATCATTAGAAGATGGAAAAAGTACAACAATTGCAGGTAGTGAATATACAACAGGAATCTATGATGGCAAAGAGGTTGTGTTATTAAAAAGCGGCATTGGTAAAGTAAATGCTGCGATGTCAACTACGATTCTCTTACATGAATTCAAACCAGATGTAGTCATTAATACTGGCTCAGCTGGAGGCTATGATGAGGCACTTGAAGTAGGAGCAGTTGTCATTTCAGACGAGGTTCGACACCATGATGTTGATGTGACAATATTCGGCTATGAGATTGGACAGATGGCTGGAATGCCAGCAGCTTACAAATCAGATGAGAAGCTTATGAAAGTGGCTGAAGAGGCTGTAAAGGCAGTTGGGGAGCATCAATTTGGTATTGGGTTAATTTGCTCAGGAGATGCTTTTATGAATGATCCAGTGCGTGTAGAAGCCGTGCGTCATCATTTCCCACAAATGAAGGCAGTTGAAATGGAAGCAGCGGCTGTTGCGCAAGTATGCTATCAATTCGGAACACCATTTGTTGTGATCCGTGCTTTATCAGATATCGCAGGGAAAGAATCCAATATTAGCTTCGATGAATTTTTACCTGTAGCGGCAAAACATTCAACACAAATCGTCTTAAAAGCAATTGAAATGATATAAGTTACTTTACTGACTGAGAGATTCAAAATGAGATAAATTACACATAATCGACACAATGTACAATTAGTAGTGTGAGAAAAATCACAGTTAAAAAATTTAATGGATGCTACACTGTCATTAATTAAATCTCTTCATATTTGATTGGGAGGTATTCATGATGTTATTTTTAACAGCTGGTGTAGTTATTATTACAACTTTACTTGGTTCACTTATTTCAGCAGAGCTCTCAGAAACTGTATAGGAACGTGAAAAAAGCTTCCTTGCGATATTTTTATCGCAAGGAAGTTTTTTCAGTATAAGGGTGCGAAAAATACTCGGAAGGTTTACATACATATATTTTCCTTCTTTCGTGATACGATTGCTAAAACTCAATTTATGTTTGGTAATTGTAACAAAAAATACAAGAATACTAGCCGAGCATATTGTAGATTTTATTGCTATTTTCGAAACATCAATTTACAATAAATTATTCAATAGTCTTTTGGTCTCGTTTATATAATTGATAGAGCTTGATTAGTGCCCGCTTTTCAATGCGCGATACATAGCTACGCGAAATATTTAAGCGTGCTGCAATTTCCTTTTGTGTAAGAGCATCCTGCTGGTTTAAGCCATAGCGGAGAGTCACAATTTCGAGTTCACGTTCGTCAAGCATGTGCAAATAATGATAGAGCTGCGCAACATGCTCCTTATGCTCAATTTTTTCTGTGGCGCTTTCCTCATCACATTGTAAAAGATCGCGAATTTGTAGCGCATTGCCATCTTTATCAGTGCCGATTGGCTCGAATAAGGAAACATCCTTTTGCACCTTTTTCTGTGTCCGCAGATGCATTAATATTTCATTTTCAATACAGCGGGCAGCATAAGTGGCCAAACGAGTTTTTTTGTCAGGTGTATAGCTTTCTACAGCTTTCATAAGACCAATAGTACCAATAGAAATATAGTCATCAAGTTGCTCGTGCTTTGGATGGAATTTTTTCACAACGTGTGCAACGAGTCGCATATTGCGCTCTATTAAATCAAGACGCGCCTGCTCATCACCGCCTAAAAATCGTTCAATACAAGCAGCTTCCTCTTCTTTTGAAAAGGGTTTATGGAAGGTTTGCCCCTTTAAATAGCCAAGTAACGCTGGGATCTCAAGCCATAACTGCAACATAGATGTAAAAATTCCGCTCATTGAATGATTTCATCCTTTCCCCATTTTTCGACAGTATATGTTTTGAAACTGTGTTAAATGAAAAAAAGTGCAACAGCAAATGCGCTGTTACACTTTTTTTAACGTGAATGTACTAATCATCAATAGAGCTAGTATTGGAAAAAGGAAAAGATAAAATGCCGGGTGGAACGCAGTAGATGCAAAATACGTTAAAGTTAAGAGAGTACCTGCAGCTGTAATTGGTAACCCTGTAAAATAGCCGTTTGGTTCACTAATATTAAAGCGAGCTAATCTCATCGCACCACAGATGATATACAGTACGGTCATCATCATGCCGACGTAACCAAAGTCTACTAAGACCACTTCATACATTAATAATGCAGGCGCTACACCAAATGATATAATATCACTCATAGAGTCTAACTGTTTACCTAAATCAGACACTTGTCCGAGAGCTCTGGCTACCTTCCCATCGTAACGATCAAGAAGGGCAGCAATAAAGATAAATAAGACACTGTAGCTATAGTATTCATGTAATGTAGCCATAATGGCTGCGCCACCAAAGGACATATTACTGATTGTAATGAAGTTTGCTGCTTGCGATTTCATTTTCTTAACCGTGGTATCCACCAACTTGTGATAAAAAAACAAGGGGGATCACTCCTTTACACTTAAGATATTGTACCATTATACTTCGAATGCGAAAAAATTGACAGTCTAAATTAATCGATAGGGGTTTTGTTTTATGAAAGAAAAATTATATCAACGCTTGATTGAATTAACAAATGGCAAGCAATCCTCTCAACTTTTACAAACGATTGCAAAAGCTAAGTGGAGTAAACGAATAATCCCTAGCTATATGAAGGTATACGATATTAACCTTGAAGAAGTTTCAAAAAAACCACAACAATTTTCAAGTTTACATGATTTTTTTACAAGAGAGCTTTTGGAGCATGTTAGACCAATTGAACAAAACCCGACTACTTATACAAGTCCTGTTGATGCAAAAGTGGAATCCTTTGGTCGTATCGAATGGGATATGACATTTCTTGTAAAGGGGAAGCCGTATGCATTACAAGATTTACTTGGCAACAACGAACGTGCTGCACAATATACTGATGGTCATTTTATTGTGTTTTACCTAAGTCCTGCTGACTATCACCGTATTCATAGTCCTATTGATGGATTAGTGCTAAGACAATATACACTTGGACAAAAATCCTATCCTGTGAATCAGCTTGGCCTTTCCTATGGAAAAAAACCGATTTCCCATAATTATCGTCAAGTAACAGAGTTGAAGGTGACTAATCATCAGCAGATAGCGTTTATTAAAGTAGGTGCTACTTTTGTCAACTCGATTGTCCTTACAAATACTACAACAAAGTGGCATAAAGGTGAAGAAGTAGGTTATTTTTCATTTGGCTCAACGGTCGTTATGTTATTTGAAAAAGGAGCAATTGAATTTACGGACAATGTCGTGCAAGGAAGCCCAATTCGAATGGGTGAAGCATTTGCAAATATGCTATAATGGTCGAATAATACGTTTAGATTAGGGGTCGCTATTTTGTATAATTTTTTATTACCAGATGAATTTGTGACGAGTATTTTTGAAATTACACCAGAAAAGCTTCAAGACTTAGGCATTAAAGGAATTATTACAGATTTAGATAATACCCTTGTGGAATGGGACCGTGCTGATGCAACGGAAGAGCTGATTATTTGGCTTCGTATCATGAAGGAATCAGGTATTCGTGTTATTATTGCGTCAAATAACAATGAAGCGCGTGTTAAGCATTTTGCTGAGCCATTAGGTATTCCTTATATCCATAAGGCAAAAAAACCATTTCGTAATGCCTTTTATAGTGCCATTGTTCAATTAGGGCTACGTCCAAATGAAGTGGTTATGGTAGGAGATCAACTCTTAACGGATGTCATGGGTGCCAATCGTTTAGGCTTGCATACGGTACTTGTAAAACCTGTTGCACAATCTGATGGGCTCGTAACAAAATTCAATCGATTCATTGAACGACGCGTGTTCAATGATTTAAAACGAAAAGGAATTATAACTTGGGAGGAAAAAGAATGAACGAAATGCCAAATTGTATTGGCTGTGGTACAACAATCCAAACAGAAGATAAAACAGCAGTTGGGTATGCCCCTCCATCATCATTAGAAAAAGACGCGGTCATTTGCCAACGCTGCTTCCGTTTGAAAAATTATAATGAAATTCAACCAGTGTCATTAACAGATGACGACTTTTTACGCATTCTTAATGGTCTTGGAACACAGCAAGGCTTAATCGTAAAAATTGTTGATATTTTTGACTTCAATGGGAGCTGGCTACCAGGACTTCACCGTTTTGTTGGGAAAAATCCTGTGTTATTGGTTGCGAATAAGGCTGACCTATTACCGAAATCAGTAAAGCCGAAAAAAGTAATTAATTGGTTAAAACGTGAGGCAAAGGCTCTTGGTCTGCAACCTATCGATGTGCTTTTAGTAAGTGCCCATAAAGGCAAAGGAATGGCTGAAGCGATGGAAGCCATTGACGAGTACCGAAATGGGAAAAATGTGTATGTTGTAGGTTGTACAAATGTTGGGAAATCCACGTTCATTAATCGCATCATTAAACAGGCTACAGGTGAGGGTGAGGTGATTACTACATCTCATTTCCCGGGAACGACTTTGGACATGATTGAAATTCCATTAGATGATGGTAGTGCATTATATGATACACCAGGGATTATTAATCATCATCAGATGGCACACCATATCGATGCAAGTGAATTGAAATATATTATGCCGAAAAAAGAAATAAAGCCGAAAGTATATCAACAAAACGCTGGGCAAACTTTATTTATTGGTGCACTTGCACGTTTTGATTTTATTCAAGGAGAACGTTCAGCATTTACGGTCCATGTAGCTAATGATTTACCAATTCACCGTACAAAGCTGGAGAAGGCAGATACATTATATGCAGAGCATAAGGGTGAATTACTTACACCGCCAACTAAGAATTTTATTGATCAGTTGCCACCATTAGTGCGTCATGAGTTTTCGATAAAAGAAGCGAAAACAGATGTTGTATTTTCGGGTCTTGGTTGGATCACGGTACAGCATGCAAATGTAGTTGTGGCAGCTTATGCACCAAAGGGAGTACAAGTTTCTATTCGCCCATCACTAATTTAACTTCTTTCAGCAAGTATTTTTTGTATCGAAAGCATAGCGGCAGCGGCAGATATATGTCACGGAATCGAAAAGGAGTTAATAAAGGATGTTAGCCTAAAATCATCGTATCCATGCGATAACGGCTAACTGACCTGCATCACGCAGACCTAAGCACAAAGCCGATTCCAGACGCAATTATGCCAAGGCATAATTGATAATGTAGTAAGATAAGTAGAGAAGAGGGACTAGGAAATGAAGAAATGGTTTGCGGTTATAGGTGATCCTATTGAGCACTCAAAATCACCAGCGATGCACAATGCTTGGTTTGAGGGAATGTCGATAGATGCAACATATATTCCAGTGCATGTATCATCTGAAAACCTCGAGTCTGCAATTGCTGGTATGAAAACGTTAGGCGCAAGTGGTTGGAACGTTACAATTCCACATAAAACAGCGATCATTCCCTATTTAGATGAGCTAGATGAGCTAGCCGAAAAAATGGGTGCTGTAAATACGGTTGTTCGAACAAAGGAAGGTACATTAAAAGGGTATAATACTGATGGTGTTGGATTTGTCCGCTCGTTAGAGGAAGCTGTTGGCAAGTCACATAAAGACAAGCCAGTTCTGTTAATCGGTGCTGGCGGTGCTGCCCGAGGTATTGCTTTTGCGATGCAGCAGCAGGGCTATGAAAATTTAACCATTGCCAATCGTACAGTAGCAAATGCACAGGCGATTGTTGATGAAATGGGTTCTGGTCAAGCTATATCCTTAACAGAGGCTGAGGCAACCCTAGCTGATTTCGGCATTTTGGTGCAAATGACATCGGCTGGGCTTGCTACGGGCAATTTTTCTATGCCATTTTCACTGGAACATCTTACAAAGGGCGCAATTGTTGCGGATATTGTGTATAATCCATTAATGACACCTTTTCTTAAAGCAGCTGAAGTAAAAGGAGCAACCGTTGTCACAGGACTTGGAATGTTTGTTCATCAAGGGGTCATTGCCTTTGAGTATTGGCTAGGTGAATCCCCAAATACAAATTCAATGATTGCGCAATTAAAGGCGCAATTAGGAGGATACTAATTTTTATGTTAACAGGTAAACAAAAGCGTTTTTTACGTGCGGAAGCACATCACTTAACACCAATTTTTCAAGTAGGAAAAGGTGGCGTTAATGACGAAATGACGAAGCAAATTCGTGAGGCATTAGAAGTACGAGAACTCATTAAGGTCCGCATTTTAGATAACTGTGAGGAGGACAAGCATGAGGTTGCAGAAGCACTAGCAAAGGGTGCGCATGCAGAGCTTGTGCAATTAATTGGATTAACAGTTGTTTTATATAAAGAATCCCGCAATCAAAAAAAGATTGTACTACCGAAAGCAGCGAAGTAAGGTGAGATGATGAAACGGATCGGTTTATTGGGAGGAACATTTAATCCGCCACATAATGGACATTTAATGATGGCAAATGAAGTACTTCATGCATTGGATTTAGATGAAGTACGCTTTATGCCCAATGCGCTACCGCCACATAAGTTTGCTCGGCATGATGCAAGCGATGGAGAGAGACTTGAAATGGTCAAGCATGCTATAAGTCCATATCCACATTTTTCTGTGGAGTCGTATGAGGTTGAGAGGGGCGGCGTATCCTATTCATATGAGACACTTTCTGCATTGTGCATAAGAGAGCCAAATGTAAAATTTTACTTTATCATTGGAGGCGATATGATTGATTCCCTTCATACGTGGCACTGTATTAATGAGCTAATGAATCTTGTGCAGTTTGTAGGGGTCAAGCGTCCGAGAACAGAGGCTATTTCAGAGTACCCTATTCTAATGGTGGAAGTTCCTCAAATCGATTTATCGTCCACACTAATTCGTGAACGTCTTGCCACTGGTGGAACAGTTACCTTTTTATTGCCTGAAGCGGTAGAGACGTATATACGAGAGGAAGGTCTTTATGGAACGCGAACAGTATTTAGCGGCGATTAAGCCTCGTATGCCTGAAAAGCGCTATATTCATACCATTGGGGTTATGGAAACAGCTATTGAATTAGCCAAAAAGTATGGCGAGGATGAGAAAAAAGCAGAAACAGCAGCTATCCTCCATGATATTGCAAAATATGCTGATATTGAATGGATGGAGAACATTGTTCGAACTGAAAGATTAGACGCTCATTTGCTTGGCTGGGGCAGTGAACTGTTACATGGTCCAGTAGGTGCATATATCGCTGAAAGTGAATTTGAATTAACAGATGAGGATATGCTTAATGCTATTCGTTTTCATACAACAGGGCGTGCTGGTATGAGCCGTTTAGAAAAAATAATTTTTGTAGCAGATATGATTGAGCCTAACCGTAAATTTGATGGTGTGGATCGTCTTCGCAAAAAGGCGGAAAAGGGTTTGGATAAAGTAATGAGTGCTTGTGTGCGCCATACATTGGCTTTTCTAATCGATACAAAACAGCCAATTTATCCATTATCAATAGAATGTTATAACGATATGATGAAAAGAGAGGACAGTGAAGGATGAATTCAACTTTATTACAAGCAGCTTACAAAGCAATTGACGACAAACATGGGGAGGACATTGTCGTTTTAAATATGCAAGGTATTTCACTTTTAGCGGATTACTTTATCATCGCTCATGGTAACTCAGATCGACAAGTGCAAGCTATTGCGCGTGAATTACAGGATGTAGCTGAAAAAGAGGGCTATGAAATTCGTCGTGTCGAAGGTTTCGATGCAGCTCGCTGGATTCTTGTAGACTTAGGAGATGTAGTGGCGCACGTATTCCATAAGGATGAGCGTGCTTATTATAATTTAGAGCGTCTATGGGGCGATGCACCGCAGCTAGACATGCCAGAGGCTTAAGTGAGTAGTTACGAACGCTTTGCCCACGTGTATGATGAGCTGCAAGTCGATATCCCCTACGATAAGTATGTGGAATGGGTTTTGCAGCATGCACCATGTAATCAATTTCCTAAGCTTTTAGACATTGGCTGTGGTACAGGTGTGCTGAGTCTGTTGTTTGCCAAGGCTGGTTACAGGGTGAGTGGAATTGATCTATCTGAAAATATGCTCTCAATTGCCGCAGAGCGATTTGCTGATGAAGGATTACATGTGCCCCTATTTTGTATGTCAATGGATGAATTAGAGGGTTTTGAGGCGCTTGACGTTGTAACGATTGCTATTGATTCAATAAATTATGTCATACAAGAAAAAGCAGTATATGCCACATTGGAACGAATTTATGATGCTCTAAAAGATGACGGTCAACTATTTTTTGATGTTCATTCACTATATAAAATGAATGATATTTTTTTAGATAGTCCATTTACGTATGACGACGGCGATATTAGCTATGTATGGCATACAGAGCCAGGTGATTTAGAGCACTCTGTTATCCATCAAATGACGTTTTTTGTCAGAGATGCAGCAAGTGATCTGTATGAACGCTTTGATGAGGAGCATATTCAACGTACATTCCCAATTGAGCAATATATGACATGGCTTCATACAATTGGCTTCAAGCATGTGGAGGTAACCGCAGATTTTACAAATGATGCCCCTGAATACGAAAGTGAACGCATTTTTATACGTGCAGTTAAATAAAAAACAGCTTGTTGGTATTTATCCAGCAAGCTGTTTTGCTTTATTACAGTCTAAGAAAAATCGCGTATCGGTGGATAGAAGAGTAAAAGTGATGGATAGAATCCACGAATCAGCGGATAGAACAGTCAAAATGATGGATAGAGTTCACATACTTATGAATTTTTAAAGTCTTGGGTCGACAGGGTCGCTTTCAAGTGCTAATGTACCAAGCACACATTCATGTATGCGGGAGGTTGATTCGCCTCTTACAAAACGTTCAATTCCTTCTAGTCCAAGTGCGAATTCACGTAATGCATGCCTCATTTTTTTACTTGGATTGCGTTCCCTAAGTTTTGCTAAATTTGAAGCTTGTAAATAATCCATGCCATAGATAATGCGCAAATACTCCCGCCCACGAACTTTAATTGCTGGCTGAATTAATTTGCCTTTATATGTTGTTACAAATAGTTCAGGTTTAATCACAATTCCTTCATGACCAGCAGCAGTCATTTCCTCCCACCATGCAATGACCTCCTGTTCAGAGGCTTCGTCATGTATAATTTTATAGTCTGTTTCAATGAAGATCGTAGAATTTTTGGCAAAGAATCGATTCATTTCCATATGCCATGTATGCGGTTTGTGGAAATATGTTTCTGAGCTATGTGCTAATATATGGAAAGGTGCTATTTGAATAGCTGACGTGTCTTGAACCTCCCAGCAGTAGTTTTGATAAACCGTTGAAAATTGTTGTGCATTGTTAAGTAAGTGCTGATAGTCTTGAAGCCATTCTGACACATTGATTTGTGTTGTATTTTGTAATTTCTCTACAAGCTTTGAACGGTCCATCAGAGCTTGTTCAGCGACATGTGCATATTGCTGATCAATTAGCTGTTGTGCTTTTAAGTTCCAAGGTAGAATCTCCGCATCTAGCAGAACAAAATTCGTATTAAAGTGTTCAAAGTAGTTTTTCTCAAGTAGTTCAGAATGAAGCTGTTGAACAATTTTATGTTCCATCTCTTTATCAAAAAAGCGTCTGCCTGTTCTAGTAGTCAAAATACCGAGCATTTCCGTGTCCATATATTCTTTGGCAAGATGTGCATCCTTAAATAATAAAACTACTGCACGGCTCCCCATATGCTTCTTCTCGGCAATCATTGTTTGAACGCCATGTTTTTTATAATAAGCAAATGCTTCAGCAGGATGCTCTAAAGTATTGTCAAGAGCAGAAGTTTGTGGAGTGGGACTCATAGTTGGTGGTATATAAAAAAGCTGCTCTAAGGGCACTGTGTAGTGTGAAACGCTGTCGATAGCTGCTTTTGCCTGTGGACCGTCAATTTGTATTGTACCAAAGTATGGGGTTTCAACAGCGAATCCTGCTAAAAATGTCGCAATGTTTGGTGGCTCGAACCGCTTTGCTTTCGCTTCGATTAAGGGATTGTTTTGCGTTCCAGCATAGTTTTTATAGGCATTTACAGTGGTAATTGTTTGTTCGGGATACCGAAATGCTGTTAATTGACCACCAAAGACAACACCCTGATCAATATTCAAAGTACGATTTTGTTTAAGGGGATTGATTTTTGGGTCATGCCCCCAAATAATTAGCTGGGATGTTTGATGCTCTGTAAACCAATCATTGCGTATAGGCTTGCCAGAAATATCTAACTCTTGTACATCTCCATATCGACAGAAATCAGAAATTCTAGCTGATTGCTTGCCTATATAATGATCACGGATTCCTGCATGTGTGACAACAGCGGATGCAAGACCATTATTCACCAGCACATAATGGGAGGGTGCGGATAGTAAACATTTTGCTAGTCGAGCTTTTAAGGCTGCCGTTTGCTCCGCTCCATAGGTATTTTCATAGTCCAAAAATTCTGCTTCTACCAGTTCATCCCCATGCTGTAATGAAACATGGCGTCCATCTAACCAGCGAGCGATTTTCCAGCCATGATTACTATCAGTCATATAGGCAAGCCCGCGCAAGATATGACGTTCAATAAAGTCCATGGTTTCGATTGATTTTGGCCCTCTACTCATAATATCGCCAACTGAAACAAAGCGTCGACCTTGTGGGTGAATATAGTAACCATCCTTATTTACTTCGTAATCGAGCTTTTGAAGTAATTCAAGTAATTCGTCAAAGCAGCCATGAATATCACCAATAATATCAAGCCCTGCCTCTACCTTTAGATACAATAGGGACTTTTGTCTAGTCAGTGTTAGCTCTTCTATTTCTTTTACAAAATACGTTTTCAAAAACGACTCTTTTTTTATCAATCGTTTTTCTGAATTCAATAATCGGGCCTGCTGTTTAATACGTTTACTCCCTCTAGGTTCATTACGCAACGTATCACGACGTAGTAATTCTTCTAAAGGAATATCCAATACAATCGCACAAACAGGGACATGTAGTTTTTTACCTAGTAATATATATTGCTGACGTTCTTCCGATTTTAAGTGAGTAGCATCAACAAAGGTACATTTATTTAACTTACATCGTGCCTCTAAGACGCGCTCCATAACGGCAAATGCTTGTGACGAGATTGCGAAATATTGTTCATATAAAAGCTCTGCTTCTTCCTGTGAATGACCTTGAAAATCAATATAATTTGTATCTGAAACAATTGTCCGATATGTATCAGAACTAATGATTTCTGAAGGAGAAAGTATGCCTGTATTTACCCAATGCTGTAAAAGTGTAGATTTCCTACTATTGGATGGACCAATTAGCAGTACAATCCCAGTGCTTGGTATCGTGATGTTCATATACACATCTCCTTTTTCCTAAAAATACACATTTGAGTAGGTTGTCCATATAGCTCGTGTTGATCACCAATGCCTGTAAATGAAAGCTCATATTGTTCATGATTATTCATCGCATGACACCATTTTTGGAATTGTTCTCGAGTCCATTCAAATCGGTGATCATTATGACGCATAGCATCCAGTTCATAAACTTTGTTATATTCCGCATTTGGGGTTGTTAGAATTAACGTATGAGGACTGTAATGAGTTAGCAATAATGTCATAATCTTAGGAAGACGTTCCTCATCAATATGTTCAATGACTTCACATAATATGATGACATCCTTATGCTGTAAACGTGCATCATAGTAGAATAAAGAACCCCATGTAGGTGTAGGGGATACATACACTCCCTCTAGCGCTTCAAAACGCTTAAGCGCTTTTTTCATAGCTATTTCACTTGGTTCAACCGCAAGCAGCTCCTCAATGCCTTTTACATAGGCGAGTAAACTTGAAAGCTTGCCCTCACCAGAGCCTAAATCCACAATAGTCGATTTTCGTGGCAGTTGCTTAATCGTTTCCACTATTTTTTCATAACGTAATGTATTTAGAGAACTAGTAGAAGTTTTTGCTGTTGTGCTCTTATTATATAGATGTGAGAAACGAAGTGCTTTTTTATAAATAACCTCTTGCATAGGATGTATAGCTAACCAGCCCTCTCCATAGCGATTAAGCTTATCTACCTCTAATTGGTCAATAAAATAGTGCTTGTAATCATCTAACACTGGGATGAGCACAAAAAGATGCTGCAGTGCTTGTTGAAGCGTGATGTCCGCTGATAATGTTAGAAAACGTGCACGTTGCTGATAATGTATAGCTTCAATGCTGACTGTATACCCTAGAGGCTCAAATAAACCATTTATCTCCTCATTTGTCATTGTGGATGCGATGGGTCCCACTTCAAATTCAAATGCAAATGAATGTAAGACCCATTCTGAATACTCTTCGTTTGGCTTACCATTTAATGCTGTGCCTAAAGCAGAACGGATAAGGGATAAAAAAATACTGCTTGCGGCGAATTCGCGATCATTAATATAGTGTGTTATATCAAGTGCATTGTCATTTTGGACAAGTGCAAGCGGATTTGGTGTAACAAAGATTGTTACAGATAAATTTGTTTCAGTGAACTCATGATAGACAAGTCGAACTAAATGCCCCTTGACTCTTCGTTCATATAGATTATTCGGATTTTTTGAAAGTAAATAGGAGATAGCTTTCACATTTTCTCCCTTTGCCCGTATTGTTAGCTGCATTGTCATCCTCCATTTCAGTACGCAAAGGTTTGAAGTGTCTCTTTCAAAGCATAACATAATTTTGCATAATAATGTCAGAGTCATATAAGGTTCCGTCAATCAAAAAGATATATCATTTTATTGTTAAACTACCTTTTCAATACAAGGATGATATTGTAAGATGAAATAGACTCCATATGATTACCTTTTGCAAAGAAAGGATGTAGAGAATGCTCCAATCCTTATGGCAAAAGTATAAAAAGAGTATGCTGCTCCCCGCCATACTTGTAATCAGTGGACTTTGTTACTTCTTTTTTTCGAGTTCCGACTCTTCATCTCCCCAGAAAGAGCTCGTCGAAACAATCCAACCAATTGAACCAATTGAACAAGATGAACCTGCTAAAGAAGCGGTCATACAGCAGGTGTTTGTGGATATAAAGGGTGCTGTTATGTATCCTGGTGTTTATGAGCTACAAGCCGACCAACGTATTATGGATGTTGTGCAGCTGGCTGGCGGCTATACGCAGGAAGCTGCTCCCCAACTTATTAACCATGCCCAGAAAGTTCAGGACGAAATGGTTATTTATATCCCTGTTAGGGGTGAAAAGCTAGACGAAATCACGGCTTCCATTGTGTCGATGCCTACTAGTGGAATATCACCCAGTGAAAGTAATCCAAAAAGTCAAAAGGTCAATTTAAATAAAGCAGATGAAGCAGCCCTGTCAACTTTATCAGGGATTGGCCCGTCTAAGGCCCAAAGTATAATTTCCTATCGTGAGGAGAATGGAAGCTTTACAACCATTGAGGATTTAAAAAAAGTAAATGGAATTGGTGAAAAAACCTTTGAGAAGCTGAAGGATTCTATTACAGTAAAGGAATAACTGAAAATTTAGTCATATTGACGACTCTTTTCTAAAAGGGCTACACTATAGTAGAAAAGTGATATGATAGAAAGTTAGATTTTAAAATAATTTTTTTGGAGGTAGTCATATGGAGCGAATTACTTGGAACCAATTTTTTATGGCACAAAGCCATCTTCTTGCGTTGCGTAGTACATGTACAAGACTGGCCGTTGGCGCAACCGTTGTGCGGGATAAACGAATTATTGCTGGAGGCTATAATGGCTCAATTACAGGTGATGAACATTGTATTGAGAAGGGGTGCTATGTTGTAGACAATCATTGTGTACGTACAGTACATGCTGAGATGAATGCACTTCTACAATGTGCTAAATATGGCACGCCTACGAGGGGGGCAGATCTATATGTGACTCATTTTCCATGTCTCCCATGCACAAAATCTATAATTCAAGCGGGTATTGAGCGTGTGTACTATGCGACAGATTATAAAAATAACCCGTATGCACAGGAATTATTTGAAAAAGCAGGTGTGGAGGTCGTTCACGTACCATTTGATGAACGTAAAATCGACTTTTTAAGCGACGAAAAATTAGCCTTGTACATAGACATGCTAAATGAGCTTCGTGAGAATGGAATGTCTGCTGAAAAATTGCGCCCATATGAACAGAAGGTGAGTGCATTATTTGGCAAAAATCTTTAAAGCATAAATGGATTCACGTAGCATTAGCTGTACTTGCAGCCTCAATAGCGGCACACAAGTCAGCTTGGCTACTGTCTATTCTCCTCCTTGTTGTTGTCTGGCTTTACTTGAAAGGTGAAACACATTTCACCTCAGGTTTGGTAATCGGCACGGGATTACTTAGCTATCTCTTCCTTGTTACATTTCAACTGACGGAACCTTCCCCGCTACCGTCAACATTTCAAATTACTTGGACAAGTGAATATAAAATAAATGGTCAAAACCTTCGAGGCTTTGCAAAAACCAAGACAGGTGACAAACTGTATGTCGTGTATACGTTTTCTTCTGAGCAAGAGAAAACCTATTATGAAAAAACCTCAATAACAGGCTTCACCTACCTTGTACAGGGGGAATTAGTTACACCTCTACCTCCAGCCCATCAATATGCATTCTCGATGGAGAAATACCTGCTAAGCAAAGGTGCAGTTGGAATAGTTGAGATTTCAGGCTGGACGTATGTAGAAGAGAAAAAATCTATTCAATCTTTCCTTGCAAAGCAGAGACACACTATAAAAAACCATATCGAGAGAACGTTTCCACCATCACTCGTTGCAGAGGCACAGGCACTTCTAATTGGTTTACAGGATCAAGTAGATACTGAGCTTCAACGAGCCTATCAAAAGCTTGGAATTACACATCTTTTTGCGATTTCTGGACTACATGTGGCTCTTGTGTCATGGTTATTATTTGAAGGTCTCTTACGGATAGGTGTACGGAGAGAGATAGCTACTATAGTGCTTGTCATCATTTTACCCATATACGGTGTATTAGCAGGGGGAGCACCCTCTGTTTGGCGTGCTGTATCTGTCGTTGAATTAATTCTACTAATGCGCCATGCTAAGTTGCAGCTTCCTATCGATGATGCGCTTGCTATAAGTTTTATAGGCTTTGTCCTTTTTGAGCCAGGTGTTATTTTTCAAATTGGCTTTCAATTATCCTATTTAGCTGCTATTAGCCTTATTTATTCAGGTGTCATCTTTAGGCAATCAGCAACTACGCTGATTCGTTCCTTTTTCATTACGCTTGTTTGTCAGCTGCTGGTTTATCCTTTATTACTCCATCATTTTTATGAAATATCCATTTCTTCATTTATTGCAAATATTATTTTTGTTCCATTATTTTCATTTGTTATTTTACCCATTAATATTGTTCTTCTTGTACTAACGTTTATATCCTTACCTGTCACAAAACTCTTCTTTGCTATCTACGAGCCGCTTCGAGTTTGGCTTACAGAGTTTATCCTTTATAGCCAGCAGTGGCCGTTTCAATTATGGTCACCAGGAAAGCCTTCCTTTTGGCTAAGTTGTGCGGCAATGGGTAGTGTATTAGTGGGCTTTTATTTTTTAGAGAAGAAGCATTATGGTAAATTTGCAGCTGTGATTCTGTTACCTGCATTTGCTATTCATCTGTCTCCAATGCTGTTTAAAGACACTAAGCTTACATTTTTAAACGTTGGGCAAGGAGATTGTACGGTGATTGAATTACCGTTTAGAAGGGCTGTCTATGTCATTGATTCAGGAGGTTTACTGCGCTTCGAGCAGGAATCATGGAAAAAAGCCGATAATCCATATGAAGTCGGGAGGCAGATTGTTGTACCGTTTTTAAAAGGAAAAGGGATTCGCAATATAGATATTTTTATCGTAACACATGCAGATGCGGATCATGTAGAGGGAGCTGAGGAGGTTTTGCAGGAAATAAATATGCAGGAAATTCATGTTACTCCAGGTTCACTTAATAAGCCCGTTATGTATGATTTATTAATCGAGGCCAAAAAGCGAAAAATTCCTGTGAAAGAAAAAATGCAAGGGACAGCTTGGCAAGTGGGAAATACTAGCTTCCACTATTTGTGGCCCCGCGATACTCACTATGAGGGAAATGATGATTCAATTGTTCTATTTGTGCAGCAGGGAAGCTTTCGAGCATTGTTAACTGGTGATTTAGAGGAGCCTGGTGAACATCAGCTGATCAAGCTATATAAAAGCCAATTGGCGAATATAACGTTACTGAAAGCTGGACATCATGGTAGTAAAACATCTAGCATGGAACAGTTCGTGGAGCTACTGCGGCCTGAAATAACTATTTTTAGTGCAGGGCTTCATAATCGATATGGACATCCACATGAAGAAGTGATGAATCGTTTCTTCAACCGAAATCTACCTACTTTGATTACTGGTATAGATGGTACGATTGAAGTGCGTGTTCATGGAAGTAAATGGTCAGTGCAAAAGGAAAAAGACCTTGTCCAATGAGCAGGGTCTTTTTCCTTCTTACATTATGTTCGATTATTTAGATACGAATTCTACTACAGTTGCGATGATAAACATAACTGCAAACACTCCGAATGATACACCGAAACCAACGCCAGAATCGATTGCATCATTACGGCGACATTGTATGTTTTTTCCTTCAAATGGATTCATTGTTATCCCTCCAATTCTGTTATTTATTATAAGACATCATTTTCATAAAAGCTATATCGAAAAGGAGAATTCACGCTGTGGCAAGGAATCGACACAATTCAGTCAAAGTCACATAGGAAAAATAAATGATGTATACTAATAGTATTGCTAGATGGAGGGAAAAGTATGATTTCAACGGTTTGGAACAATATTAAAAAAGCACAGCTCTCGCCTGTATATTTACTTGTTGGAGAAGAAAACTATTTTATAGATGAAACGGTTAAACGAATAAAAGAGGCAATGGGACCCGATGAGGAGCTAGAATTGTCTACATTTGATTTAGAGGAATTGCCAGTCGATGCTGTGATGGATGAAGCAGATACAATTCCTTTTTTCTCTGAGCGAAAGCTTATTATAGCCAAAAATGCCTCTTTTTTAAAGGCGACTGAAAAGGGCAAGGAAAAAATTGACCATGATGTTAAGCGATTAGAGGCATGGCTGGCGAATCCCTCTGATTTTTCGATAACTGTATTTATCGCACCCTATGAAAAATTAGACGAACGTAAAAAAGTAACAAAAATGATGAAGGAACACGCACTATTAGTACAAGCTGAAACTCCAAAAGAACAGGATTTAGCTGTGTGGATTCAAAGTGTTGTTAAAGCAGAGGGCAATAGTATTACACAGAATGCTATTGAGCAGCTTGTGGCGATGGTTGGACCAAATATGTTACAGCTACAAATGGAGATTGAGAAGTTAAGTCTATATTTAGGTGATGGAGGAGAGATTACAACTTCGTTAGTCGAGGATTTAGTCGCAAAAACATTAGAGCAGGATGCCTTTAAAATGTTAAATGCTTATTTTGCAAATGACTCTGTTGCGGCTTTGACTATTTATCATGATTTATTGCGTCAAAAGCAAGAGCCTATCATGCTTGTTGGATTGCTTGCATCAAATGTACGTACGATGTCCAATGTATTTTATTTATTGAAAAAAGGCTACCATCCACAGCAAATTGCAAAAAATTTAAAGATACATCCATATCGTGTTAAGTTAATGGTGGAGCAACGTCATCGTCCATCGGAGGAGAGCCTGTTGAAAGCATTGTATCAATTAGCAGAAGTCGATTTACAGTTAAAGTCGACTGGGGGTAATCGTGAGCGTTATTTAGAGCTTTTCTTATTGCGTCAACTCTAATAATATGATAGAAGAGCTGTCTAGCATTAAAGGACAGCTCTTATTTGTCTCTATAAATAAAAAAGACCAGCTACTCTTAAAGAGTATACTGATCCTTTAAACAATTACGCTTTTTTAGCAAGGCGAGACTTTTTACGAGCCGCCGCGTTTTTGTGGATAAGTCCTTTTGAAGCTGCTTTATCTAAAGATTTGTAAGCTGCTTGTAAAAGTTCTTGTGCGTTTTCAGCATTAGCAGCAACAGCGTTTTCAGCTTTTTTCACTGTAGTACGCATTGCAGATTTAGCTTGAGAGTTAGCAGCGTTAGCTTTAGCGTTAACTTTTACGCGTTTAATTGCAGATTTAATGTTTGGCATATCTTTCACCTCCTAAATTAGGTACGAGATGATATCTTCTCATTGATTTCTTGTGTCAATACAACAAAAATCATTTTAACAAACGCTTGACCAAATTGCAATAGATTTATGCAAAGAATATTTACTTGACAGTTTGAACAAACTACAGATTGAGGTGAACTGTATGCAAAATTTAAATTGGCAACGTACAGATTTAATTGACGAATCTGAAGAGGTAGTGTTACACCAAACGAAAGAGCAGAAAGAAACACTTGAACAATCGAGCGGGATTCAAGTTGAAGATCGAACTGCTGGTCGAGTAAAAATTACAGATGTGTTAGTGAATGCAGAAGGTGAAAAGCAAATTGGTAAAAAGGAAGGTCAATATATTACCCTCTCTGTACCAACTTTGAGGCTAGATGATCACGATGGATTTGAGCAGCTTGAAAATGAGTTGCTTGAGAATTTTAAAAAAATGCATGAAGCATTATCTTGGAATAAGGATGACAAAATTTTAATTATTGGTTTGGGTAATCGCACCATTACACCTGATGCAATAGGACCATATCTTATTGATCATTTGCATAGCCTGGATGTGATTGATGAAAAATTTGTCATGTATGCGCCTGGTGTAACAGGACAAACAGGTTATGAAACAGGAGAATTTGTAGCTGCAATAGCAGAGCGACTAAAGCCTAAATTAATTATTGTTGTCGATGCATTGGCAACAAGAGCCAGCACTCGATTATGTAAAACAATTCAGTTAACGAATACAGGTATCCATCCAGGTTCTGGTGTAGGAAATCAGCGTAAGGAAATTTCCTATGAAATGCTGGGGATTCCTGTAACAGCAATTGGTATTCCTACAGTTGTCGATGCGCCAGTATTAATTGCGGATGCTGTAGAGCTCATGCTTCGTTCAATAGCTGCACGGGTTGCAGAACGGAGTAAGCCATCATCCAAATTGTCCTTGTCGTCCTGGCAGCCAGATATCAATAAAGAAGTAGATATGTCTTTAGTAAAACCAATCTTTGGTGAGTGGGCTACTTGGTCAAAGGAGGAGCGTCAACAATTGTTTGAAGAGACGTTTGCAGGCTCACATACACAGCTGATGGTGACGCCAAAGGAAGCCGATTATTGGATAGATAGCTATGCAAAACTCGTTTCATCTATGCTGATGAAGTGGGCAAATAAACTCTAATTTTTTTCGTTCTAAAAGATGCACCCCCTCCATACGATAAGTGGAGGAGGGTGTGACTTTGCTAAAAAAACTACAGTGGTCATTTGGTTTATTATTGTTCTTCTTCGTATTACCTGTCATTGCTGGGCAACTTCCGTTCAACAAGCAAGCATCGACTCCGATTAAACAACCCGAGGATAAGCAAGTCGTGTTTGCCGCTACGAATCTAGCTGAACAAAGTGCACTAGAGCAGACAAAAGAAACTAATCCTTTTAAAGTATTATTATTATTTACCCATTCCCAAGAATCCTATCAACCAATGGTGAAAGCTGTCAGTGGAAAAGCGGATGTTTATGATGAGAAAACAAATATTTATAATTTACAAGGTGCTATTTCTAAGCATTTTAGTATGAATGGTATTCAAACGGATGTTTTAGATGTTGATGTTATGAAGGTAATGAAGCTTGAGGGAAAAACTTTTCCAGATGCTTATAATACGGTGCGTCCTTATTTATCTAAACGTTTGCAAGAGCAAACCTATGATTTAGTTATTGATTTGCATCGAGATTCTGCCAAGAAAAATGCTACAACGATCACACACAACAATGAGTCCTATGCTCGAATTGCCATCGTTGTAGGAGCAGAGCATAAAAATTATAGATGGAATACTGCTTATGCAGAAAGCTTATCAGCTGCTATGAATGAAATTGTGCCGAAAATTTCTAGAGGCGTGATCTCTAAAAGCGGTGACAATGTAGATGGGCGCTATAATCAGGATTTAACGAAAGAAATGATTTTAATAGAACTAGGTGGAATAGATAATACAGAAGATGAATTGAATCGTACAATTGCTATAATTGGGAAAGCCATTGCCAAATCCTTTATTACAGAAAAACAGGATTCATAATAGTATAGTAGAGAAATGATTTGCCTTCTTTTTGCTAATTTAAAAGAAGGCAAAAATCATGTTTTGGACAAAGTATGAAAAATGAACAGCTGTTAACAAAATTACCAAAAATTTATTTACAAAAACATAATGAAAAGCCTTTAAATTGTTTATTTCTTGTCTTATAATTTTCGAGTTAGCTCTTATATTAGGGCAGAAAATTAAGGCATATGCGCTAGGCGATCACGCTTTTAAAGCATCTACCATTAATGGAGATGCTTTTTTTGAATGCACATACATATAGATTTACATTTGCATAATAAAAATTTTACGAAGATAGCACTTATTATTAACTTTTAAAGCGCCTTATTCGTCATTATATAAGTGAAATACAAAAGGAGACGATGTTGGCTTTAATATTTTTTTACATTATACATGGTGAAAAGGTTTATAAATTATTGGGAGAAGGAATATTATGTCAGGCAAGTCATTCAATCATCGTTATATCCCTGGACTCGATGGGATCAGAGCATTAGCAGTATTAGCTGTTATTGCTTATCATTTTAATTTCAGATGGGCCAGTGGGGGATTTTTAGGAGTCGATATCTTTTTTGTTTTATCAGGGTATTTAATTACCTCAACTATTTTACCTTTAAAAGGAAGTCAGTTGTCTGTTGGATTGAAGAAATTTTGGCTAGGACGATTTAGACGTTTACTTCCAGCTGCCTATGTCATGATTATTGTAACATTTACATGGGCGACTTTATTTCATAAGGAGCTACTTCATACACTACGTGGTGATGCGATTTCCTCTATTTTTTATTCAAGTAATTGGTGGTTTATTTTTCACAAACTCTCCTATTTTGATAGTTTTGGTTCCCCTTCGCCATTAAAGAATTTATGGTCGCTAGCTATTGAGGAACAATTTTATTTATTATGGCCAATTCTTTTAATGCTTGGGTTACTTATTGCCAAAAAGCAAAATAAGCTCGCTATTTTTGTTTTTCTGGGGGCATTCAGTTCCGCGGTGCTAATGGCTATACTATATCAACCAGGAGCAGATCCTAGTCGTGTATATTATGGAACAGATACGCGTTCTTTTGAATTATTAATAGGTTGCTGGTTGGCTCTTATCTGGCCGATGAAAAGACTTTCAACACAAAAAATCTCTACTAATCATGTCTATCAGCTAAATAGTGTAAGCTTAGTAACTTTTAGTATTTTCATTATCAGTATTTTGTTGGTGGATGAATATCAATCTTTCCTATATCGAGGAGGGATGTTCGTATTTTGCTTAATTGCAGCCATCTTAATAGGTTGCGTATGTCACCCAGTTAGCTTTTTAGGAAAAATACTTTCTTGGAAGCCTTTGCGTTGGATTGGTTCAAGATCATATGGGATTTATCTATGGCATTATCCAATTATTGTTTTAGGTACTCCAGTATACGAAATAGGCAATCCAGCTTATTGGCGAATTGCTCTACAGCTGATGCTTATCTTTATAATTGCAGAACTATCCTATCGTTTTATTGAAATGCCGATTCGTAAGGATGGGTTCCGCTGTTATTTTAGACAGTACTTTATATTCAATAAACACAAATGGGGAAGCTTCACGCTTGTTAGAAAAATTTCAACCACGCTCATTCCACTTTTCCTTCTAGTATTTTTTACTGGAATGACAGGGGTTGTAGGTGAAGAGAAAATAGAATCTATTGAGTCACGGCCTACGAATATTAAAATAGATGGTGGAAAACAGCAGCCTTCAACCAATCATGATTCCGAAAAGGAGCAGGGAACATCTCAGCAGGAGTCGTTAATTGATGAAGAAGAGAATGTTGATTCAAATACGGATCAATATGCAGTAGAGCCTGAGCAGGAGGAAAATGAGACAGAAGTTCATGAATCATATAATGGAATATTGGCCATTGGCGATTCTGTAATGATAGATATTGCTAAGAGCTTACATAACATCTATCCTAGCATTACCATAGATGCAAAAATTGGTCGCCAAGTTTCACAAGCCGTTAAATTAGCACCTAATTATGCAAGCTTTAATCAACCGGATAAAGCAGTCATCATTCAGCTCGGAACAAACGGCTATTTTACAAATACACAAATTGATACCCTATTAAAGACTTTTTCCAATGCTGATATTTATTTAGTAAATACACGTGTACCCCGTTCATGGGAGGGGAAAGTAAATCAAGCATTGCAAAAGAAAGCGCAGGAACATGAAAATATTACGTTGATTGATTGGCATGCTGCTGCAATCAATCATCCAGAGTTTTTCGCTCCAGATGGCGTTCATTTAGAGCAAAAGGGGATTGCTTCTTTATCAAATCTAATTCAACAAGCTATAGATACTATCCATTGATTCATATAAAGGCCCTAAATATCCGGCATACAGTAGCCGGATATTTTAATGCGAGGTAACTTTTTTTCAAAAAATTTAGTTTAGGTGAAACTTTTTTTATGACTGCTCGTATTAATACTATACATTTTTTATCTTGATTCAGCAGAATACTCCACCTCTATAGGTGGCGAGATGAATGCGATTTATTTCCTATTCAGTGGGGTACAAACGCCCGCTGAAATAGAGGAACTCAGACTAAGAACGCCACGTCCTGTGGCAATGACTGAGTGACCAACATCACGTTGGCCCAAAGCCCCTGACGGATGTCACGGATTTTGAAGAGGAGCTTTTCGAGCGAGCTCGAAAAAAATCCAGACTCAATTACGCTGGGGCGTAATTGATTGATTGCACTAAAAAGGAGAAATATATTTTTGAATCATTGAACTAAACAATTACTTTTTGTCATTTACCTAATTACGATTGCTGAGGCATATTACTCAACGTTATTTATTGAACCAAAAGCGCCCCCACAGCATCAGACGATTAAAGCATCTGCAATGACAACCGTTCAAGTGCGGTAGCAAACCTTATAAAAAGAAACGTACAGCAAAAAGCTTGAAGACTTTTATACTTCAATTTCTGCAGAGCACTAAGAATATCAAAGAAAAAGCCCATCTTTATAAAGCTCTTGTGAATAGATTAAGCGATAAACGCAAATACACGCGGAAATCACCGTTTATCAATTATCACAATCACCGTGTACGTTGCTGAAAACAGATGAAACAAAAAGCTGCAATTAACTGCAGCTTTTTTCAAAGTGTTGAAAAACTAAATGGTCAAGGGACTCTTTGTGAACACTACTAAGTCAAATGAAGGTGATTTCCGTTCCAGGC
>NZ_JBYTBB010000036.1:0-53348 GCF_058788755.1 Lysinibacillus sp. FW301-JW8 | reverse complement strand
CCCTTCCAAAAAAAGTTTTGTATATATCTATACCACTTTTTAGAAGAAGTACACATTTCTTAAGTTGACAGCTATGGACCAAAGTACTTCCCGATTACTCAATCCAATCCCTCCATTACAAAAATAATATTACCTTAATTCTTTTTCGTAAAAATAGGTTCTTCAATTTGAATCGTCATTAAATAATAATGTTGTTTTTCTTCTTCATTGTTATCGCTAATTAAATCTTCTAGAAGAACTCTATATTTTTTGGTGAATTCCAGGAACTTTTCTTGGCTCACTGTAAATTCTTTTTGGAGGGATAGATTGTTCCATTCTTCAACATTTGAAGAATGTAGTTTGAATGTTTCATCATGTGGAGTTACACACGCGTTTTAGCACGACTTAACACTTCTAAAAATGATTGTCTTGTAGCTTCTTTAGACTCAACATAATTAAGCAAATGGTCTGCAGGGATAAACCCTCTTGCTATTGCTTGATAGTACTTTAATAAATTTCCTCCTCGTTCTTCGGTTCTTACTAGCTTGATAATTCCATGTTCAAGGTAGTATTTTTTCTAAGCCTGTTTCAGCTGCCAGCTTTGAGAAAATGCTTCAAAAGGGCTTTTTAACACCTCAGATCACAAAGGAGAACAAGAAACCAATTGTAGAGCGACGAGCTTATTATCGATTTAATTTTCCTGCCTATGTAGTGGGAACGATGACAATTATCGAGATTAATCAGAAGAAGGCAGACATTGGAAACACGCCGATACTAATCGAAAATATCAGTTTAGGTGGTATAAAAATCCGTTCTTCATTAAAATTACCGATAAATAGTAGGATGACATTTAAATTTAGTTTTGTATTAATGAAGCAATCCTTTGAGCTAGAAGGCACTTTACGGTGGACACTTGAGGAAAATTTTGAGGTGTACTCCTATGGTGTGGCGTTTAAAATAAAGCAAGAAGAGGAGGGGAGATTAGCTCCTATCATAAATCGTATGACTGCCTTGCACAATAATCATGAAAAAATACAGGATATACCATTTACCTTTGAAGATATAGAAGCTTTTTTTAATAAAATATAGAGCCTATATAAAAGATGGGGTTGGGACAGAACTCAATAATTTTTTTAAATAACGAAAATGGATAATAACTTTTCCGTTTCACTGAGCTGAGTGATCCTTCTTGGGTCAAAAAATGTTAGACCGAGATACAATCGATCTAACATTTTTTCTTTTGGTCCCAGACTCATCTTGTAGAGAATATATATATAGTTTCATTGAGAAGTTCGACTATACTTCAATGCAAGAAGCTCTTTAATCGTAGTTTTAATTACTTCATCATTTAATTCAATCAGAACAAAACAGTCTGTAGCATAGTCTGCGATTAACTCTCTACACATACACCACCCGAATACTCTATCTATTTCATCGGAATAAGGGTGTCTCACTGCTACAATTGTATCAAAATCCTTTTCCCCATTCGAAATTGCACTACCAATTGCAATAGCTTCTGCGCAAACTGTTACTCGTCCTATGTATGCTTCAATATGTACAGCCGAAATGATATCGCCTGCTTTTGTGCGTATGGCTGCACCTACATGATGTCCTGGTAAAGCGTTGTAATTTTTTTAGTTGCTGCTTCTACCAATTCTAAATCCTGCTGAGATATAAGAAATGTTTTCATATAATTTTGACCTCTGCTTCCAATATTTGAATCAAGTTCTTTCAACGTAAAATGGAATAATTATTTTTAAGCTGACAATCACTCTATCACTAATCATTCAAGATGGCAACAGCTCGTACAGGGGCACCATCAGCATTTTTAAACTTAATGGGCAGGGCACAGAAAGTGAAGAGTCCATCACCAATTTCCCCAAGTCTCGTTAAATTCTCAATAATAACAAAATCGACATCAGCTAAAACCTTTTTATGAATTGTTAAATTAGCATCTAACATCGAGTCAATGCTTATTACGTCGAGCCCAACACCTTTTTTCTTACTTTGCATCAAATAGTCTGCGACTTCTTCTGTCAAATATGGATAGTTTCCGAAATAAGTAGCTGTGCCCCAGTATTGATCCCATCCAGTAAAAAATAATAGGAAGTCCGCTTGATCAGCCTTTTCTTTTACCGCATTAATTCGATCCATTGCAATTTCTTGACCTTGTTGTAAATCGCTACAATCAATGACTAGCCCAGAACCTATAAATTGTTCGGCTGGTATGTTATCGAGTGTAGTTCTATCGGCAAATATGTGATTTGGAGCATCCATATGTGTTCCTGTATGAGAAGCCATCGTTAGGGAAGTTTCTTTAAATCCATCATTTTCGTGATTGCATATTATTTTTAATGATGGCTGATCTGTACCAGGGTAGACTGACATATTTTCAGTGATTGTATGCGTTAAATCAATTATTTTCATATATAAACCTTTCTTTCTTTTTTAAAGCTATTGTACCATTAAATCTCGACGTAACTAAGTTGCTGTTCGTTTGCATCACATTCATTTATAGAAAGAACGTAAAAGGAATACTGTAGGAATGCCAATCACAGCATTGGCTCAGCTATAAAGGAGATTTTTGAATTGCGATGTTTATTTCCATATAGAGACAATGTATTAGTATAGCCTATTTCAATAGGGAAAAGCTGAAAAATTAAAAGCTTCATCTATATCTTTTCATCTGCATATAGTAAAATAAAAGACTGTAAACAATAAGTAGTGATGCTACTATGGCTTTTAAGGAATAGGAGAATTTAAGTGAAACAACAAACAATCATTTTAACCGGTGGAGGGACAGCTGGTCATGTATCACTCAATCAGGCGATACTCCCTTCTTTACAAGAACTAGGTTATGATGTCCACTATATTGGCTCAGAGCAGGGCATTGAAAAGGAATTAATAGGCGAAGCATTTCCTAGTGTTCCGTTTTACGGAATTTCAAGTGGGAAATTGCGTCGTTATTTTTCGATGAAGAATTTTACAGACCCATTTAAAGTGCTTGCTGGGATGATGCAGGCTTTTCGTATTATCAAAAAAGTGAAACCACAAGTGATCTTTTCAAAGGGAGGATTTGTATCTGTCCCTGTAGTGATGGCTGCGAAATTTGCAGGTGTTCCAGTGGTTATTCATGAGTCAGATGTGACACCAGGGTTGGCCAATAAAATAGCCTTGCCCTTTGCCTCACATATCTTTACCATTTTTGAAGAGACATTACAGCATCTGCCAAAGGAAAGGGCGACTTGTACAGGTTCTATCATTCGCCAAGAGCTATTTATAGGAGAGAGAGCAGAGGGATTATCACTTTGTGGCTTTACAACATTAAAACCCGTTTTACTTGTGATGGGGGGAAGCTTAGGCTCAGTTGTCTTAAATGATGCATTGCGTCAAAATTTACCAGAGCTCGTAAAGCAATTTCAAATTATTCATTTATGCGGTAAGGGTAATTTTGATAAGGCATTGGCATCTATGCCAGGGTATAAGCAATTTGAATATGTAACAACAGAATTACCGGATTTATTGCATGCAGCAGACTTTATCGTTTCACGTGCAGGTTCTAATTCTATTTTCGAATTTTTAGCTCTTCATAAGCCGATGCTATTAGTGCCGTTATCTGCGCAAAAGAGCCGCGGTGATCAAATCTTAAATGCAAATTTATTTAAAAGGCAAGGCTATGCAGAAGTTTTAGAAGAGGAAGAACTTACAAAGGAATCCTTTAAAAAATCAGTACATGTTTTGACTGAACATAAAGAGGATATGGTAGCAACCATGAAAAAAACACAAAGACCAAAAACGCCAAAAGAAATGGCAGAATTAATCTTACATTATAAAAAGTAGTCTTTATGAATTGATAGACCAGATAACACCTATTCAACAATTACCACTAAAAAAGCTATGTGCCAGTCAAAATGACAGAACACATAGCTTATTTTATAGAGAAATTAATTTTTTTGAGTTACATTGCTTGTTCTTCGCCTTCTAGCATTTCGTTAGCTGTTGTCAGATAGAACAAGTCTTTTGGGATTTTATATAAATCAAATTGCGCTTTACCACTGTTCACCTGTGATAATAATGTAGGGTGACTTTCATTTGCACTCACGACATAAGGTAACTTTAAAGCTGCACGTTGTGATTTTTTATTTTCAACACGTATACGGAGAAAAACTGTATGGAAATTATAGTCAAAAAATAATTCGTTTAAAAATAGCATCTTTGCTTTTTGGTTATAACCTTTGCCTTGATAAGGGAGTCCAATCCATGTTCCTAAAAAGCCTGCACCTTCCTCAACATCATGAATGCTAATGGTGCCGATTGGTTGACCCCAATCATCAGTAATGGTCCTAGAAATAGCGAGTCCCTTCGCTTCTTCTTCAATCAGTTGTTTTGTCATAAACCAATATTCATCAGCAGATGTGGCTTTTTGACGAACAAATGGGAAAACAGAAGGGTGTGATAATAGCTCATAAAGCTCTGTACATTCATGTAGGTCTCGATGTTTAAGCATACGAAACGCCTCCTTTACTAGGGTAGTTAAAACAATTCCGTTGAAACATAAAGAAGAAAACTAAAATTCGTACTGGAATTAAAACCCAAAGAACTAGACGTTATAACTATGATAACCATAATTTCCCGCTGTCTTACTGATTTTCGACCATACCGAAAAAAGGCTAGTTTTTTTAATATAATATAACAATCCTACTGTTTAATGCAATCATTTTACTCGCTAAAACAAAAATTAAGTTTAATAGTCAGTTAATTCTGAAAAGTAAATAATGCTATAAATACTTAATTTTGTATGAAAATTTTTTAGGAAGATTAAGTCTATCATATCAATTTTTTCTAAAGTACAATAGTTATCCTATTTCTTTTGCATTATTTAATTTCTTGAAAAGAGGGAAACTATCAAAAAATACCCTGAAAAGGATATAATATCTGTAATTCAAACGAAGTATTTCATTGGAAATATGTTATAATAGTATTATTGATTTTTTTGTATAAATAAACATTAATATAATAATTCTTTTTCAATTTTAACGACTTTTGGGGGTGACAGCATGGAGTATCTTTTAAGCGAAGAATTATTTAATGAATTATTTATTGGCAAGGATTTTGTCTTTCTTATGAAAAAGGTAGGAGACGATTATCAATATATTCGCTTAAATCAAGCAGCTCAAGCTTTGTTATCAGATAAGGCGATTGGGAAAATGCTTTCTACCGTTACCTCAAGTCGCAATTTTTCAATAATTCAGGAATATTATTGTCAAGCCATTATGAAGCATGCTCAAATCGATTATGTGGATTATGCTTATTATAAATCGGAGATTCGAAAATATGAGACATCAGTTCGTCCGCTAAAATACATGGATGAGGACTATGTTTTAGCTATCACAAAAGAGATTCTCTATGACCGTAGTATTGAGGATAAGTTTTTATTTATGCGCTCAATGTTTGACCATGCCTTTTTCTCAACTGTCATTCTATCTGCAGAAGGGGCTGTTTATGAAGTTAATTCTAGCTTCATGGACGATTTTGGATTAGATAATGATGCGGTAAAACAGAAATTGTTTATTGATTTACCAATTGTCCCTAAAGATGAGATAGAAAATATTCAAACTTATCTACAAAGAGCAGCAATGGGTGAAAATATTGGAGAAAAACTTATCAAACTTCATACATTGGAGAAAAAAGAGCGCATTTATCTAATGTCTCTTTCTCCAGTGATGCAAGGAGATAATTCATTTGCGATATTTCTTATTATGAAAGATTTCACACAATTTACTGAGCAAAAGGCAGAATTACGTTCAAAATCGCATGGCTTAGAAGTTTTTAAGGCTGCTTTGAACTCTGCAACGGCCATTGCAATATGGGATGTTGATGGCATAATAAATGAAGTAAATGATCTATTTTTAAATGCGTCAGGCTTCACGGCGGAGGAGCTTATTGGTCAACCTTATAAGTTAATCGAACCTAGTTACCATACAGAGAATTTATTGCACCTAATTAATAAAACGCTTGGAGCGGGGAATATCTGGCGAGGTGAACTGTGTTACCGTACAAAATATCATGCAGATTACTGGGTAGAAGCAGCGATTGTTCCGTTAAAAAATGAATTTGGCAAGACAGAGCAATATTTATCCATTAACTATGATATTACGGACAAGAAAAGAATGTTAACGGAATTAAAAAATATTGAACGCACATTCCGTCTAATAACTGAAAATACAAATGACTTGATCGTTATTACGAACGAGGATGGTATTATTATTTATGCCTCGCCGTCCTATAGGATTTTCTTAGGCTATGAAAATGTAGATTTACAGGGACAGTTTTATAGTGATATTGTCGACGAGGAAAGTAAAATGGCATGGCAAACATTCTTAAATAACTATTCTGGTCAAACGGATACACAATTTGAGCTATTACTCAAGGCAAAGGATGGTACACCTGTTTGGACAGAAGGTAACGTAACCGTAGTACATGATCCTGAACGAGAAAAAGTTTCGCAAATTATGATGGTATCCCGTGAAATTACGCACCGAAAAGAACGGGAGAACGATTTATTATATTTAGCCTATCATGATACGTTAACACAGCTACCTAATCGACGTTATTTATTAAAGGAGTTTCCAAAGTTACTGGCAGAAGCGCAAGATGCGAATAATTGTTTGGCAATGCTTTATATTGATGGAGATGACTTTAAGGATGTAAACGATCATTTTGGTCATGACACCGGTGATGATTTTATCCAAAAGTTTGGGCAAGTTTTAATCAACTCTGTCAGAGGTCATGATTTAGTGATTCGTATTGGCGGAGATGAATTTATTGTTATACTTACGGGATTAACTAAAGATAATGAAAAGCGAAAGGCACAAATGATGCATATTATTCAGCGCATCCGAAATGAACTAAAAAAAGGATGGATTATTGAAAATAATTACTTTGCTCCGACTGCTTCGATTGGTGTAGCGTATTATCCCGATCATGGGAAAAATTTAGACGAATTACTGGATTTAGCGGATCAAGCGCTCTATAAAGCGAAGGAATTTGGAAAAAATAAACTTTATATTACGGAAGCTCATTGAAAAAAGTCTGTACAAACAAGTATTTGCTTGTGGTACAGACTTTTTATTTGATGTTATGCTATAACCGTGTTATGTAGGAGATACCTCCATTAAGTGATTATAGAATAGAAGGTGAAAGTAATGCCTAAGAAAATACTTTTAGTAGAAGATGAAAAGCATATCGCTCGCTTTGTAGAACTGGAATTAAAGCATGAAGGCTATGAAGTCTTGGTTGCTTTTGATGGCCGTGAAGGACTCGCCTATGCTTCAACTGAAAATTTTGATGTTCTCTTATTAGATGTGATGCTTCCAGGTATCAATGGCATTGAAATATGTCGCAGGGTTCGTACACAGTCAAATGTACCGATTATTTTATTAACTGCGCGAGATGCAGTAATGGATCGCGTAGCGGGCTTAGATGCAGGAGCAGATGACTATATTGTAAAACCTTTTGCCATTGAAGAGCTGTTAGCTAGAATTCGAACGATCTTACGTCGTGCTATGCCAGAGGAAAAAAATAGTGGGACAATACAATTACGTGATATTGAAATCGATTTAGCAGCTTATGAAGTTTCTGTCCAAGGATTAAAGCTAGATTTAACAAAAACAGAATTTGATTTATTGAAACTCTTAATTGAACATAAAAATAAAGTTTGTACAAGAGAGCTTATTCTAACTTCTGTATGGGGATATGATACAGATATTGAGACAAATGTGGTTGATGTATATATCAGACATCTACGAACAAAACTACCAGGTGAGATGAACGCCTATATAGAAACCGTACGTGGGGTTGGGTATGTGATGCGTGAATGAAAACTTTGAAAAAACATTTGGTGAATCAAACATTACAAAGAAAATGGATGCTCACATCTAGTGCCGTTATCTTTTTTAGCTATGCAATTATATGTATCGTTGTTTATATTTCCTTACATACATGGCTTTTAAATGATGAGGAAAGTAAAGTTACACGCACAAGCTATGATTTAGTATCTTTTTTAGAGTCACAAGGACCAAATCTTACGATACAGCAAATTCAACAAAACACGGGACTTTTAAATTCTATAGTAGATCGTGATCAAACTGTCAGATTATTTAATATGGATAATATTGAGATATTTAGTATTAATGATACTTCTCCAGCTGCACCGCTGACAACTTTACATGAAATTATAGAAATGACAATTGAAAAAAAGGATGTCTTTGTCATCAATGAGCCGATTCGACTCGGCTTCTTCCAGGGATATATCCAGGTGATTCATCCATTGTCAGGGTTCCAATCATTAATGCATTATTTATTGACAGCCATGCTAATAGCTGGGCTTGGAGCATTAGTGCTATCAGCTTCGATTGGCTATTATCTAGCCAACTATTTGATGAAACCGTTGCAAGAATTACGTTCTTCAATGAAAATGGTGATGGATAAGGGATTTAACGAGCCAATAAAGTTAACTTACACGTCTCATGATGAAATAGGTGATCTATTAAAAATGTATAATGCGATGATGAATGAACTGCAAATTTCATTTACCCAGCAGCAACAATTTGTTGCAGATGCATCCCATGAGCTGCGAACACCTATTCAGGCTATTGAAGGGCATCTATCATTATTGAAAAGATGGGGAAAAGATGATCCAGAAATTCTTGAGGAATCTATTAATACTTCATTAACTGAAATTGCACGGATGCGTAAAATGATTGAGGAATTACTAGAGCTTGCTCGCCGGGAAGAAAAAGACAGTAGTAGTGAGGCTAATGCAGTAGAAGTGATTGAAAGTGTAATCGAGGAAATGGAGCATCTTCATCCAGAAGCGCGAATTATGCTGTCTAAAAATGGAGAAATTGGTCTATTATTTATAACAGAAAATGCATTAAGTCAAATAGTTCGTAATCTAGTAGAGAATGCTATTCGTTATTGTGAAAAAATTCCGGAGATTCAAATCTCACTATCAGTCGCTGGAAATGAGGTACTAATGGAAATAGAAGATAATGGAATTGGTATTGCGCAAGAAAATATACCCTTCATTTTTGATCGATTTTATCGGATTGATGAAGCTAGAAATCGTCAAAAAGGCGGTACAGGCTTAGGTCTTAGTATCACAAAAATGTTGCTTGAAAAATATAATGGTTCTGTGGAAGTCAAGAGTGAGATCGATATTGGAACCGTTTTCTTCATTAAATTCCCGCTAAAATATTAAGAAAAATTCACGCTTTATTTAATTATTTTAGCCTTTGCGAAAAAAATTGCTTAATTTCCTAAAAAGAGTTGTATTTTTTGTGAAGAGTAGTAAGATTGAGATGGAAAAAACGTTCTTTAAAATATGGATAAGTTGTGTCAAACATCCTTTAAAAGAACGGAGAAATATTATATAATTAATTGTAATTTAATTAATGGAACTGCCGAAAGGCAAAATTTGGAGGTCATTTTTCATGTCGAACAACGTTACAACTGTAAGTTCTCCATGGTCAGCTTTCTCTGGTCCTAACCTAGGATATGTGATGGAGCAATACGACTTATTCTTACAGTCTCCTGAAGAAGTAGAACCGGAGTTAGTATTATTATTCCAACAATTTGGTGCACCAGTAGTAGTAGAAGGTGAAGTAGCGGTAGCTAGTAACACAGCGGCTCCTGCTGGCGATTACAAAAAAGTATTAGCAGCTGTGAAATTAGCAGATGCAATCCGTGAGCATGGTCATTTAGCGGCAGATATTTACCCTTTGAAAAACCGTGAACTACAAACAGCTCAAATTGAAGAAAGCGCGTTCAATCTAAGCGCTGCAGATTTAGCTGAAATTCCTGCAGCTGTCTTCTTCAAAGATGTGCCAGCAAACGTGAAAAATGGTAAAGATGCAATTGATTACTTAAAATCTGTTTATACAGATAAAGTGGCATTTGAATATAATCACGTCACAGCAATAGATGAACGTGATTGGATTCAAGCACAAATTGAAACAGGTTCATTTAAACAAGCACTAACTTCTGATGAGAAAAAAGCATTATTAGATCGCTTAACACGTGTTGAAAATTTTGAGAAGTTTATTCATAAAACTTTCGTTGGTCAAAAACGTTTCTCAGGTGAAGGTTTAGATACTCAAATCGTTTTATTTGATGAAATTTTAAAAACAGCAGAAGCTAATAGCGTAGAAAAAGTGCGTATTGGAATGGCACACCGTGGTCGTTTAAATGTATTAACACATATTTTAAACAAACCGTATGATATGATGTTCTCTGATTTCGCACATGTTTCCAATGAATTATTTATACCTAAGGATGGCCGACTTGAAATCACTAAAGGTTGGACAGGTGATGTAAAATACCATATGGGTGCTTCGTACAATCGCGAATCTGGTATGAATGTTAAACTTGCTTACAACCCTTCACACTTAGAAGTCGGAAATCCAGTTGTTTTAGGTTCTGCTCGTGCGGCTCAAGATGATACGTCTAAGCCAGGGCAAGCGACTTATAACCGTACAAAAGGATTAGGTATTCTTGTACACGGTGATGCTGCATTCCCAGGTCAAGGAATTGTAACAGAGGTTCTTAACTTTGCGAAAACAGAAGGATTCACAACTGGTGGTACAATCCACATCATTGCTAACAATATGATTGGATTTACAACTGAGCAGCAAGATTCTCGTTCATCTGTTTACTCTTCAGACCCAGCAAAAGGCTATGAAGTACCAGTTGTTCATGTCAATGCAGATAGTCCTGAGGCTGTAACATTAGTTGGTCGTTTTGCAGCCAGCTACCGTCAAAAATTCGGTAAAGATATTGTCGTTGACTTAATTGGCTACCGTCGTCACGGTCACAATGAAACTGATGATCCAACTGTAACAAACCCAGAGACATATAAATTAGTAGCTAAACACGAAACTGTTCGTGCTTTATATGGCGCACAATTAGTAGCAGAGGGAGTTGTTTCTGTAGATGATGTAGCAGCATTAGACACAGCAATTTATGCAGAAATGCAAACTTCTTATGATCATGTTAAAGAAATGGCTGCTAAAGATGAGCACAAACATTTAGAAATGCCAGAAGAATTAAAAGTAGAGTTCCCACAAATTGATACAGCAGTTGGTGTGGAACGTCTTGAAAAAATAAATGAAGAACTTTTAGTGTTTGAAGAGAAATTCGAGCCACAGAAAAAACTTGGTAAGATTTTAGAAAAACGTCGTGAATCATTTGCTTCTGCAAAAATTGACTGGGGTCATGCTGAAACATTAGCTTATGCTACAATTATTCAAGATGGTACACCAGTTCGTTTTACAGGGCAGGATGCACAGCGTGGTACGTTCTCACAACGTCACCTAGTGTTACACGATAAAAACAATGGTAATGTATTTACACCACTTCATCATATCTCTGGTGCAAGTGCATCGTTTACAGTACACAATTCTCCATTAACTGAAGCAGGGGTAGTAGGCTTTGAATATGGATATAATTTAGAAAATGGTAATATATTATCGGTTTGGGAAGCTCAATTCGGTGATTTTGCTAACATGGCTCAAGTAATGTTTGATAACTTTATTTCAGGTGCACGTGCTAAATGGGGACAAAAATCTGGTTTAGTGATTCTTTTACCACATGGTTATGAAGGTCAAGGTCCAGAACACTCTTCAAGCCGTATGGAACGCTACTTACAAATGTCAGCTGAAAATAACTGGTTCGTAGCAAACTGCTCAAATGCAGGTAACTACTACCACTTATTACGCCGTCAAGCAGCATTATTAGGTACAGAGGGTGTTCGTCCGCTTGTAGTAGTATCGCCGAAGTACTTACTTCGTCACCCATTAGCTGCTGCGAATGCTGAGCAATTAGCAACTGGTTCATTCCAAGAAATAATTGAGCAACCAGGTCTAGGGGCAAAATCAGACGCAGTAGAGCGCATTGTACTAGGTACAGGTAAAGTCATGATTGATATAGCTGATCACGTAAAAGATGGTGAAGGCTTCGATCACTTACACATTATTCGTGTAGAACAACTTTACCCATTCCCAAAAGAGCAAGTTGCTGGTATTATTGCTAAGTATCCGAATGTTAAAGAAGTAGTATGGGTACAGGAAGAACCGAAAAACCAAGGTACGTGGAATTATGCATTAGAGACATTATATGAACTTTCAGAAGGTAAAAAGCTTCGTTATGTAGGTCGCCCTGCAATGAGCTCAACTTCAGAAGGTGATGCTGATTCTCATAAAGCTGCTCAAGCGGCAGTTGTAGAAGAGGCAGTTGCTGAGCCTGTAAAGGTTAAATAATCACATATTAATTTTTGAAGCCGGGCTGCTTGCTTAGGCAGGTGGCCCTTCTATGTGCATTATGCACGTTAATTAAAGGAGGAAATGAAAGTGGCTGAAATTAAAGTCCCTGAATTAGCAGAATCGATTACAGAAGGAAGTATCGCACAGTGGGTAAAAAAAGTGGGCGATCGCGTTGAGAAAGGTGAATTCATCGTTGAACTTGAAACAGATAAAGTAAACGCTGAAATCATTTCAGAAGAAGCAGGTGTCTTAACTCAAATTTTAGCTGAGGAAGGCGATACTGTACTTGTTGGTCAAGTTATCGCAGTTGTAGAAGCAGGCGAAGGTGCAGCACCAGCTCCAGCGGCTCCAGCTGAAGCAACGCCAGCACCACAAGTAGCACCTGCTCCAGTTGCAGTAGCTCCAGTTGTGGAAGAAACTTCTGGTGAACGCGTAATCGCATCTCCAGCAGCACGTAAACTTGCTCGCGAAAAAGGTATTGATCTTGCTGCTGTATCTCCAGTAGACCCACAAGGTCGTGTACGTGTCCAAGACGTGGCAGCTCATGGGACAGCTCCAGTAGTAGCACCACAAGCAGCACCTGCTCCAGCAGCGCCAAAAGCGGTAGTAGCTGTTGATGAATCACGTGTGACTGTAGAAAAAATGAGTCGCCGTCGTCAAACAATTGCAAAACGTTTACTTGAAGTAAAACAATCTACTGCAATGTTAACTACATTTAACGAAGTTGATATGACGAATGTTATGGCTTTACGTTCTCGTAAAAAAGACCAATTCTTCGAGTCTACAGGCTCTAAACTTGGTTTCATGTCATTCTTCACAAAAGCTGTAGTAGCAGCACTTAAAAAATACCCTTATGTGAATGCACAAATCGTTGGTGACGAAATTCACTTAAACAACTTCTTTGATATCGGTGTGGCTGTATCTACAGAGGAAGGCTTAGTGGTACCAGTTGTACGTGACGCTGACCGCAAAAACTTTGCTGAAATTGAAGATGCTATTGCAGACCTAGCGAAAAAAGCTCGCGACAAAAAATTAGGTTTAGCAGATCTTCAAGGTGGCTCATTCACAATTACAAATGGTGGTGTATTCGGCTCATTAATGTCTACACCTATCATGAATGGTACACAAGCTGCTATCCTAGGCATGCACTCTATCAAAAAACGTCCAGTTGAAGTGAATGGTGAAGTAGAAATTCGCCCAATGATGTATCTAGCTCTTTCTTATGACCACCGTATTATCGATGGTAAAGATTCTGTAGGCTTCCTTAAAACAGTAAAAGAATTACTTGAAAACCCAGAAGATTTATTATTAAATTCTTAATGCCAAAGCCCTGCACATCGCAGGGCTTTTTCTTGTGTATAAAGGATAGAAAGTGGAAGAGACGGATAGAACGGTCGAATTAGCTGATAGAAAAGCCAAAGTGATGGATAGAACCGTATAGAGGCAAACACAACTGTGCTTATAAGGTACTTTTGGATTACTAGGCTTACTATCAATAGTAATAATTTGCGATTTTTTTCGCTGAAGCTTCAATATATTTGTTAACTTTGCAAAAGTAAATAATGAATTTAAGATAGATAAAACCCTAATATTGTCATTAATCAGAAAAATGATAAAATTACCTTGACGAATAGGCTAGTTTTATAGTAGTATCTAAATATCAATTAAATAAACAAACCTCACATTCATTCTATTGTGAGGTAGAGGCGCGGTATTTATTAGTTCATTGCTGAGTACAAGCAAGCGAAGACGCAATGGAGAAGGAAATATCGCCGAAGTATAAAAGGAGCTCGTACTTTTATACTGGGTCTGCAGTGAATAATTGCAGGACTGTCCTAGTAAATTACTTTCCACATTTACTAGGTTGTGCTATCTCAGAAACATGGAAATTATAGTGAGGATTTGGGCAACTGTCAATTAAAGGTAAGACCTAAGTTCAAAGCTTAGGTCTTTTTTAGTACAGTTGTCTTATTTTTTTACAGAAAAGGGGAGTTTTTCATGAAAAGAAAATGGTTGTTAGTAATGATCTCTATCATGACGGCAATTGTGCTAGCTGCATGTGGCACGAGCGACAAAAAAGAGGGTGGTTCAGGTGATGCTGGAGCCGACAAAGAAGAAGGCGGTGGCGAATTCCGTATTGGTATGGAGGCGGGCTATGCGCCATTCAACTGGACACAGCAAGATGATGCAAATGGCGCAGTAAAAATTGCAGATAATGCAGAGTATGCAGGTGGCTATGATGTTCAAATGGCAAAAAAAATTGCTGAGGGTTTAGGAAAAGAATTAGTGATTGTAAAAATGGAATGGGATGGTTTAGTACCAGCACTTCAATCCAATAAAATTGATGCTATTATTGCTGGGATGTCTCCTACTGAAGAACGTAAGCAAACAATTGATTTCACTGAAAACTATTATACTTCTGATTTTGTAATGGTTATTAAAAAAGGCAGTAAATATGAAAAAGCAAAATCAATCCAGGATTTCTCTGGTGCTAAAATTACTTCACAATTAAACACTTCAAACTACAAAGTGATTGACCAAATCAAAGATGTACAAAAGCAAACGGCTATGGATAGCTTCCCAGCAATGCGTGTAGCACTAGAGGCAGGAAAAATTGATGGCTATGTAGCAGAGCGTCCAGAAGGTATTTCAGCAGCAGCAGCTAATGATAAATTCACATATATAGCTTTTGAGGAAGGCTTTGATACAGATCCTTCTAATACATCCATTGCAGTTGGTTTACGCAAAGGTGATGCAGATCTTGATAAAATCAATGAAATTTTAAAAGGAATTTCAGAAGATGATCGCCAAACAATTATGGAAGATGCCATTCAGCAACAACCAGCAGCACAGTAACAGGAATGCACGGACTCTTCGCTAGTCCGTGCATGTCATTTCATCATTATTCAATGAGAACCTCTCTAAATAATGATAATGTCTTAGCTGCATTATTCATAAAATGGTAGAACAATCGTGTTCATCATGCTAGTTAGCTAGGAATATAAAGAAGAAACAAGCAACACAATGTTGTTAGGAGGAGCATCATGAGTCTTGAATGGATTATCTCTATTGTAGAGAATAACTGGCAAATGTTTTTACGAGGTGCGTATTATACCTTATTAATTTCGAGTATTAGTACAATTATTGGTGCATTTATCGGATTTTTCATCGGGATTATGCATACCATTCCGGTTCGTAAAAAGGGTGTGAAATTTTACAGTTTAAAGCTGATTAATTTTATACTTACATGCTATGTTGAATTCTTCCGTGGTACACCAATGATTGTACAAGCGATGGTTGTCTTCTTCGGATTGGATATAGCATTTGGTATCGACATGCATTTTATTACAGCAGGTATTTTAGTAGTTTCTCTGAATACCGGTGCTTATATGACGGAAATTGTGCGTGGTGGTATTGTTTCAATTGATAAAGGTCAATACGAGGCTGCTTCAGCTATTGGTATGAATCATTTCCAGATCATGCTACATGTTGTACTACCACAGGTTGCACGAAATGTATTACCTGCAACAGGGAACCAATTAATAATGAATATTAAGGATACTGCTGTTTTAAACGTTATTGGTGTAACGGAATTATTCTTCCAAACAAAATCAATTGCAGGGAATAACTTCCGCTATTTTGAATCATTCTTTGTAGCTTGTGTCCTTTACTTTATTATGACATTTACGGCATCACGAATTTTATTATATGTTGAAAAACGTCTTGATGGACCAGATGCCTATCAAAAAGAACAGAAAGAAGCAATATAGGGGGACGCACAAATGACAGTCATTAACATCAAGCATTTAAGTAAATCATTTGGTCGTAACCAAGTGTTAAAGGATGTCAATTTTCAAGTAGAAAAGGGTGAGGTAGTTTGTTTAATCGGCTCCTCTGGATCTGGTAAATCAACATTACTTCGTTGCATCAATTTATTAGAAACGCCAAGTGGTGGGCAGATTATCTACAAAGGTGAAAATATTCTTGATGATAAGCATAACATTCAAAAGTATCGTACACATTTGGGTATGGTTTTCCAGCAATTTAACTTATTTAACAACCATAATGTATTAAACAATTGTACAGTAGGTCAAATAAAAGTATTAAAGCGTTCAAAATCAGAAGCTGAAAAAATAGCTTTAGAATATTTAAAAATTGTTGGTATGGATCAATATGTAAATGCGAAGCCAAGACAGTTATCTGGTGGACAAAAACAGCGTGTGGCTATTGCGCGTGCACTATCAATGAGTCCGGATGTGATGCTATTTGATGAGCCGACATCTGCTCTCGATCCAGAAATGGTAGGGGAAGTATTAAAGGTTATGCGACAGCTTGCAGATGAAGGCAATACGATGTTAATCGTGACACATGAAATGGAATTTGCAAAAGAAGTAGCAGATCGTGTCGTATTTATGGATAAAGGTGTAATTGTAGAAGAGGGACCACCTTCACAAGTTTTAGTAACACCTCAGCATGAACGAACAAAAGAATTTTTAAAGCGTACTTTAAAATAAATTTCAAGTAGAAATGAAAAAAGTGAGTCCAATATAATTGGGCTCACTTATTTTCTAGAATTCCATTCTGCATATAAAATAAAGCAAATTGCAAATGCTACGGCAATGATAAAAAACCATTGCGGTACACCACCAAAGCTCATATGAACACCTCAAAGTAAAAATTTATAATAATAACGGATGTTTATCAAGAAAATATGGTCTTCTATGGTTTTTTTCTCCACAAAAGATCTAAAATAATATAAAATAAGCAGTAGACATTAGCTTCATGCTAGTAAAGAGAGGTAGAGATATTATGTTACATTTAAAATGGACAGATGCGCCAACACTTCGCACAGTCACGTGCAAGCATACAAATGCATCTAAATACTTAGTGTCCAATGTATTGACAGTTGGAAAAGATTATGAAGTTAAAAATGAAACGGAAGAGTTCATCTTTATTATCGATAATACAGGTAATATTGGCGGCTACTATAAAGACTATTTTGAATAGGCTTCACAAAAGTAGGGTGGTTCAGGGGATTTCTGAGCCACCTTTTGTTCATGAGAAAAATAGCGTTAGTCCTTCTTAAAGCCCTTTAATTCAGCAACATCCTGTAGATGCTGTTTTTCTTGCTCCGTAGCTGTATGAAGGGCAAAGACATCCTGAATAGCCGTCTTGAGCTCTTGCTGGGTTTCTCTGAATTTTGATACTTGCTGTTCGAAAGAGGGGCTCGCAAAGCGATCGTGTGTGCGAGACAAACGTTCCTCTAGCTGTGCATAGTGTTGATCCATATTCATGGATAACATCATGGCTAGCTGATTTTTCCAAAGCGGTATTAGGGTAACGATTGAAAATTCTATTTTTTCTGCAAGTGTTTGGTTAGCTTGCTGAATCATGCGTATTTGGGGTGCAGTTTGCAGAGCAACTTGCTGTGAAACTTGTAAGTCATAAATGCGTTGATCTAGACGTTCAATTTGAGCGGCTAAATCATTAAGTTGTTGGACTGCAAGAGGTTGCTTCGCTGCCTGTACATTTTGCACCTTTGTTGGCAGTTCTGTCTCAATGGCTTGCTGCTTTTTCATTTGCCCTGCTGCAATGGCAGTGGCAAGCTCCTCAAAAAATCCTCTATTATGTGAGTAAAGATCATCAAGCATCTCTACATCCTTTATCAGCTGAATCTGTGCACGTTCTAGTTGCACACCAATACGTTCAACTTGGATACTGATTCGTTCAAACTCCGTTAATGTTTGCTTAATTGGGCGCTCCGTTTTACTAAACATTTTTTTTAAGAAAGACTGCTTTTTTGGCTCTAATGCGTTAGGATCTACACGATCTAATGTTTGCATTAACGAATCTAGCATTTGTCCAATTTTGGTAACATCCTTCTGTTTCACCTGTGCAAGCATGCGATCAGCGAAGTGAGAAAGTGATCGTTGTGAATCTTGCCCTAAAGATAGTACAGATTCAAATTTTGCCAAATCGATTTGACTAGCATAAAGAAGTGCACGACTTTGTGCAAGAGGCGATAGCGTTTCATACGTCGCCATCGCCTCGTTATTTGATGTTTCTAAATAAGTATGTACAAGGGGGGAAAGCCCTTGTATCGTATTAAGTTGAAATGCATGATCATTTGCTGTCACTTATCATCGCCTCGCCACTCCAATTGTTCTCTTCTTCTATTATTGGAACGATTCGCGAATTCGATTTCCATTTGAAGGTGATCGATATCATTGGAAAGCGCATCCTTTAAATCAATCTGAATCGTATCATTTAAATCTGTCAATGTTTCCCTTGTTTTAGATAAAGTAATTTGAATTTCTGAATCCTTTACAGGCTGCTTCGATAGCATTGTGTATTTTTCTGTCAATTCTACAGCAGAAGGCAGATGTGCATAAAAAAATTGCTCTACATTATAAAATTTTCGGGGATCTGTCTTGACAATTTTTACAATATTTTTTGAAATACGCGTCATTTCAAGTAATTGCTTAAATGCTGCGACAGAGCGTACACGTAAGTAGTTTTGGCTCAATGTTTGAATCTGCTTATTTGCTGTTATAATTTGGGTTTCAATATGTTTATACTCTTCTTTTGTTATACCAGTTAATTGCATAACTTTCTTCTTCTGTCTATGTTTCAGCAACGCTGTACTCGTCGCGTAGGTTCCAGCAAAAAATAAACCACCAAGGAAGTATCCTGGATTTGCCACAATTGCTGAGATAGAAACAGTTGTTAGAGAAATAAAGAAGCTAGCGGTATGTCTAGTGAAAAACTGTTTGACACTAAGCATTGTTTCTTCCTCCTTGCTTTTCAATATGTCTATCTTCTTATACGAAATAATCGACATAAAGTTTCATTGAAAAATTAAACCTTACATAAATTTTACTGCTAATTGTTAAGTTTCTCAATGATAATACATTAAATACTGGCAATCTTTGGAGCCATATTAATAACTATCATAGATTAACGTTTTCCAATCGGATTGTGCTTATGTTTATTTTAATATGTATTTAATTTAGGTAAGCCTTTTTCTATGTTCCTATAACATCCGTTTTGATCGTTATAGGAAGGGAGGAGGCTCCGTTTTTAATGAAACCTCCTGAAGATGACAAAAAATGCCCCCAATTTGAAATAAGTACTGATGTCACTGTTATTAATGATACTTGTTAATGCTAAAGCTTAATAAATTTAATCATTTAATCCCTTACCATTAAGAATCTGCTGTGTATATTTTTCAATCCTTGATACTCTGGTTTTAGATTGTTTGGGTTGAGAAAAATATAGAATGTATGCTCTTTGCCGTCCAGGCGTTAATGCCTCAAAGGCAGTTTTCAAGGCGGGCTTTTCTTCGAATTTTTGTTGAAGTTCATCAGGAATACTCTCCGTATCCTTTTTTAACGCTACTTCTAAGCCTGCTTTTTCAACTGCAATTGCATCGGAGATATAGGCTTTTATGATTGCTTCCTTTTCAACTATTTCTTGAACATTCGTAAAGCGAATTTGGCGTGCTGCCTGAACATTTTCAGTTTGCTGAATGAGTATTCCGTGTGTATCCTGTAGCAGTGCACCCTTGTGAAATAGAAGCGCACAATATTCTTTAAATCCATGAATTAACACTATGTTTTTATTATCAAGCGTGTAACAAGGATGCATCCACTTAAATTCTTCAGTCAGCTCACAGTCAAGAACAATTTTTCTTAACGTTCTATATTCTTCTTGCCATTTTTTTGCCTTATTTAAAAATTCATCAACCTTAGGATTCATGCTATTCACTCAAGGAACACCTCTAATCAATTATTTAATCTAAAGTCAAGAAGGACCAAATCAATTTCATTAATTGATTTATAATAAAACATGAGATAGTGTCATGTCTAGCATAGCAACAAAATGTACTAGGGAGCTGCATTAAATTGGAAGCTAAAAAAGATTGAAGAATTAAACCTCAATCTTAAGAAAAATTTGCCTTAAGTAGCATTTCATTTTGAGAGTATCATCAAACTTATTATTAACTAGCTTTTGACCTAATTAAACAATATCTGACTCCATTCGCACATATCCTTTCAAATCATCATAAAGCTCTAAAGTAAATGAATTAGAATCTGCTTGCGGGCTTACGCCTTTTTGAACAAATACAAGGAATTCTTCTATTGCTTTTTTAGATCCTTCTACTTCAACTTCAATCTGTTCTTGGTCATTAAGCTTACAATATCCTTTTAATCCTAGCTCAATCGCTTTTTGTTTAATGAAAAAACGGTAGCCTGTACCATATACATCACCAAAAAATTTAATCAGCGCTCGCTTGTTCACGCTAAAACCTCCTACTAGTTAAGGAGGGGAAGGGTCCCCTCTAGTTAGTGCATTACACGTTCTTTTTCTAAATGAGCAATTAAGTTATTAATAAAGTAGAGTACCTTCTCAGATGCCTGGTCAACTTCTTTTAAATGAACTTCGGCTTGTTGTATATGACCAGCCTTATGAGCCTCTGCTGCTAATTTTGCTGACTCATGGACACGTATATGATAGGCGTCTAGATCACGATAATCTTGTAAGTGTCCAAAACGTTCCACAGAGCGTGGAGACGTATACCACTTACCAAGTCGACAATCTTTATGAGAAGATACATCACTCGGTTGTACATTTTCAAGTCCGAGGAACATATTATAAATTCGCCATTTCCATAAAATATGATCTGCCTTTGATAATTGTAATAATGCTATAGATGATAGCTGAACATTATTATTGGCAACGATATCATTACGGAAGCGGTTAATTTCTTTTCCTAATAAGTGTATATCACTAGATGTATTATGACTATAGTCTCGAATATCATCCTGTAAATTAGATATTTCTATCATTCTTGCAGATACTTCGTCAATTGCAGCTGCCTGTTCCTGTGAGATAGCAGCCGTATTTGTGACATCCAGATTAATACCTTCAATGGCGCTTACAATAGCGTTCAATAATGGCAACGATTCTTTCGCCTCAACGGTTGCATCTTTAATAATTTCTGTTGTTTCTGTAATGGAGTTTGATACATCATTCGAATAGCTTTTTAAATGATGAACGTTCGTGGAAACCTCACTTAGTGCTGAGACAGTGCCCTCAGCAAGCTTTCGAACTTCCTGTGCGACTACAGCAAAGCCTTTACCATGTTCACCTGCGCGCGCTGCCTCAATAGAAGCATTTAGAGCAAGTAAATTTGTTTGATCAGCAATTTGGTTAATCAAAGTTACTACATGCTCAATATCATTTACTCGCTTTTGTAATTCTGAAAAAGACTCAACGATTGTAGTAAATGTTTCTTCAGTTTTGAAGATTTCAGATAATGCATGCTCAATAGCATTTTTCCCTTTTACAGCATGGTCTACAGATTCTGTTGTTTTTTCAGAAATATGGGAAGACATACGGGCAACCTCATTGATAGAAGCGGCAATTTCTTCTGTTGCAGCGGTAGAGGATTGGATTTCTTCATTTTGTTTATCTAAACTGAATACTAAATCTTTCATGTACATAATTTTAGCGTTAACATCCATTAAAGAAGATACTTCTGCGACTACATTTTCAATAATTCGTTCTGTTAGGACTTCAACGAGTAGCTCTTGATCAACATTGACAGCAGATTGGAAGGATTTCATGTATTCAAAAGCCTTATTCGGTTTCATACCAAAATTATGCAAAATATATGTAGTAATATAAAAGGCAAACTGATTGAAAACAACAATTAATTTACCAGGCTCGTACTGATTTTTTCGAAATAAATTGAAAAACTTAACTGTTTCATCTACATACTCATCATCACGTGTAGCTAAGAAAAATTGTGTCAAATATCGATTAATATTTCCTTCACTGATTGTTTGCTGAGAGGAAGGGGAGATTTCACTTAAATAATTGTTAAAAATTGCATTCATAGATGGAGTGATATCTTTTAATTTATTGTAAAGAGCCTTTAAATTTTCCTCATCGTGAGAATTGAAGTGGTTAAATGCTAGTGTTTGATGGAAACGGCCAGTTGCATTTAAATTGGTGCCACGCTTTAATAATTCTTCGAGTTCTGCCTTCGGTCGAATACTTGAAAACATAAAAAAAATACCTCCCAAAAAGTATGAATAATAAGGTAATAATAGCATATTTCAGGGTGTTTTAATAGACATTTCAGGTGTGTTTGCTAAAATGAGAATATCTTATGACAGCAGGGAATGGGCAAATATGTATACAATACTTTACATGAAAGCTGATTATGAGCCTTGGTGGAAATTTGAAGGCTGGGAAGCTTTTATTCAAACGAATGAAACATTTGCAACAGAAGAGCAATTTAAATTGGCATTGGCGCAAAAATTAGAGCACTTTCGATTAACATACGACAATGAGGCGACAAAAGAAGAGCGATATTGGGCTTTTTGGTCAGAGGATGAGAGCTTTTATTGTGAAGCATGTGATGATGATGCACAAGTCTATCATGGTATTATAGCTTTAAAATCAGAAGAATTGAAATAAAATTTAGAAATTAAATAAAAAAACAATTTTCTTTATTTGACAAAATTATGAATGATGGTTATACTTAGGTTAACAATTTAATTGCTTCACCGGAAACATGAATTCACATATTACAAAAAGTGATCGCGTTAGTTCGGTACTCTTTGTAATATGTGAATTTTTTTCATTCGCTGAAGAAATTACATATTGTTCACTTTTATTTTTTTGGAGGTTTTCTTAAATGAAACAAGGTACAGTAAAATGGTTTAACTCAGAAAAAGGTTTTGGATTCATCGAAGTTGAAGGTGAAAACGACGTATTCGTACACTTCTCAGCTATCCAAGGCGAAGGTTTCAAAACTCTTGACGAAGGTCAAAAAGTAGAGTTCGAAGTTGTAGATGGCAACCGCGGACCACAAGCTGCTAACGTAACTAAACTTTAATTCTCAGTAATTAAAATTACTTTCGTTAAACTTAAAGCATCCTATTTCAATAGGGTGCTTTTTTTTGCATATTTCAAAGATTAAAGGTTTATTTGTTTGACTATATGTTTATTATGTAAACTAAAAAACCTACTTATCTCAAAAAATAGAGTATAAGCAGGAGCAAAGTGCTTAATTATTGATAATACGATGTAATTCTTGAACAGGTACAAATAAACCCACACGACCATATGGCTCTTTTTTCATCGTAGCAAAGACAATTCCGATCACCTCACCATCACTATTTAACACAGGACTTCCACTGTTTCCTCGATATACAGGTGCCTTCATCATCATCACAGGCTCCTTCCAATCCTCTAATTGTATTGATTCAAGTAAAGTACCTTCATTAGCAATGCCCGTAAAGGCTAATGGATTGCCAATAAAATAGACATGCTCATTTCGACTATAGGTTGGATCTCCAGCAAGGGGAAGGGATGGCAGTTTATCACCAGTTACTTTCAATATTGCTAAATCAACATCAGGGTAACTTTGCACTAATTTTGCTTGCATGATGCCCTCCTCAGGAAAAATAACCGAAAGAGTAAGGGCGTCTTCTACAACGTGTGCATTGGTGATTATAAGACCATCTGGTGAAATGGAGAAACCAGTACCTTTACTAGAACCAGTAGATACCTCCACCACCGATTTTTTATAGGTTTTTATATCCTCTTGCGCGGATAGCCTAGTAGATACCTTCAAAAATTCAATAGCTGGGATGGAGTAAATTTGAAAGATCACAGCAAATGTATTAATAAATAACACAAGTGCCATACTCCAGACAACCCATTTGATAATCGGTTTTTGTTTTTTAGGCCTTTTACCTTGCTGGCGTTCCTCTTGTTCTTGTGTTAACGCCTTTTGCTGTTCAGCAAGGACTAGCTCAATCAATTCTTCTTCCGTTAGTTCTTCCTCAGTTGACCTATGTATATCATGCATTCATACTACCCCCTTACCCAAATTAAAAGGCGCCGCAGCAGGACGCCTGTGAAGTGGATCTTATTCGGTTTTCTGTAAGGTCGATGTAATAATAAACGATTCCTCGTTATTCGTCACCATCGTATCCTCTATACGGATTAGTCCAATGCTTTTGGCAAAATATTTCGTAGTCGTTAGCGTATCTACAGTACGTGTTAGCTGAATAACATCACGATAGTCAGTAGTGCCAATCTTGATTGAAGCGGTAGTTGATTGGACTGCCCAGCCACTGAAGTGATGACCGACTGTTAAGGGCTTCTGTAAGATAGTTTCTATCACTGGTAAAGAAGCTACTTCTTGGGAGGTGAGTTGTTTGGGATTACCAACTACCACTTCCTTATAGACAAGCTCAATAGCCATATCTGTAATTCGATAAATCTTTAATAATGAGACACCACCGTTATCTTCTACCTGAGCAATATGCTGGGTATCGATGTAGGTTGTTTGGAGTGTGAAACTGGCAAATTCATTACCTTCTCCCTGAAAGTAAGCCATCGAACCATCTGGTGGGAAATAGGATGCAAGCATGACTCCTTCAGTAGTTTGTTGTTCAACTACAGGTGTTTTGTTCACCGACTCAGTATTGCTTATGTCACTACAGCCAACGAGGAATAGTGCAAGAGAAAGTATAAGTACCTGTTGTCTCATAGGCAAAACTCCTTCAGCTATTTACTTTTATTATACGTGAAGTTTAACAGGCATACGAATGTTATGAGTACCAGCTTTCTAAAAAGCTAATTTGTTTTTTTGATGTATCAACACGTATACGTAAACCAAGAGGCATGGCATGAAGGGGGTGCGTATGGCAGCAATCAACCTCCGCAATAATAGGAATATCGTTGCCATCCAGTACCTCTAGCAAGATATCATAAGGCTTTCTCCCAGTACCTAAATCATCAAATTGTTCATGTTTGCCTAAAATAATTGCAGCCGCTTTGTCAAAAATGCCATGTAATTTAAGCATGGTAAAGTTTTTCTCGACAACTGCAATGGTTTTGGATGTATCTTCAAGTAATAAAATATCTCCTTCTTTTACTTGTGGAAAAAAGGGGGTTCCAATAAAACCGTACATCGTATTGATATTTCCACCTATTAGACGTCCCTCAGCAACACCAGCCTGCACTGTAATCCAAGAATTATGATGCTGTGTTTTTTCAGATGTTTTTTCTAACCAATTTAATCGGTCATCTGTCCAAATGGGTGGCATTGGCATACTGTAGGGAATGGATAGGGAGTGCATAAATATATCTTTAAAATATTGTTCCGTATATTGCACAAATGGTGGGAACTCACCAAAAGTTGAAGCAACAGAGGGACCATAAAAAACGGGGATTTCCGTCTTTGCATACATGCCAAGTAATATAGCGGTCACATCAGATAAACCAACAAGTATTTTTGGGTTTTGCTGGAATGCCTGATAATCTAAATAAGGCAACATGCTATTAGCATTTGTACCACCCATTGTCGGTAAAATCATTTTGATTTGAGGATCATGTAGAAGGGCATTGAATTCTTGAGCTCGTTCTTTGGGTGTACCAGAGCGATAAAAATCAACTTTATCTGTTAAAGAACCCTCACGAATTTTTAAGCCAAGAGCTTCCAGACGCTTCTTTCCACGTTCATAGCGAGCTTTTGCAGTTACAGTAGCTGGTTTTGAAGGCGAGTATATGCCGATCATATCGCCTTTTTTTAAAGGGGAAAACATAAAATACCTCTTTCTTTTTGTTGTAAGTCAAATGTTATTATACATGATTTTACAATTTGATGTGCAACTACTTTTACATCATAGGATTTTTTCATATAATATTATTATGTAAACTAATTTAGAAACTTGTACAAGTGGGCAGAATTTAATATGATAGAATTGAAATGATCAAAAAGGGGGCGCTTAAATGTATCGACAAGTAGATGATTTTTTACAAGAGTGGGTAGCAGCATCACAAGGTACGATTCAAGTGTTAAAGGCTGTATCAGATGAGAAGCTAGGACAAAGCATCGTAGAAGGTCATAGTACATTAGGCTGGATAGGCTGGCATTTAGTTGGTGCAGCAGGTTATTTTAGTTATTTAGCAGGTTTAAAGGTGCCGATGATTCGACAAGAAGACCCGATTCCGTCTTCAGCTGCTGAGATTGCCGCAACTTATGAGAAAATTGCTAGTAGTGTACAAGAGGAAGTCGCGAAGCTATCGAATGAAGATTTGCTAGAAGAAGTGAATGGCTTTACTAAACCTATGCCTAGAGGTGCATTATTACGTGTATTAATCGATCATCAAACACATCACCGTGGACAGATGACTGTGCTGCTACGTCAAGCAGGTTTACCAGTGCCAGGTGTGATGGGACCAACAAAGGAAATGCAATAAATTATAAGGCAGCAATCAGACATATTCTGATTGCTGCTTTTTTATTTGACACTTACCTACTAGTAAGTTAGTATATAGCCATGACAAATCGTAAATTACAAATTATCGAATTAGCCTTGAAAAAAATTCAAGAAAAAGGATTTTCAGCTTTTAGTTATGATGATCTAGCCAAAGAATTAGGTGTCACAAAAGCAAGTATTCATTACCATTTTGAAAAGAAAGGAGACTTAGGTATTACTGTTTGCGAAAGGATACAAAATGGACTTGAGGGGGCGTACACAAATATTAAAGAAGCCACTATAGAGGCTGACGAAAAGCCTTTCGCATTTATTTTACAACGCGTCAAATTTCTAGAACAGGACGGTGTTTGCCCAATTTCTGCATTACAGGCTGACTATAATGATTTACCACTGCAAATGCAGGAAAAAATTCAACAGCTCAGTCAAATGGAAATCGATTGCTTTGTGGATTTACTGAAAGATGCAAAGCAAGAGGGCTCCTTGCAAACAACTGAGGATTTAGAGGCGCTGGCAATTCTGCTTATTGCAAGTACGAAGGGAGCACTACAATATAAGCGCGTATTAGGGGAAGGCTTCTTTACTAAAATGCTTGACCAATTAAAGGGACTTTTACAATAATTCATGAAAACAGTTGAAGGAGAGTCATTCATGGTACGAAGAGTAGTGATAACGGGATATGGTGTTATATCACCATTAGGTAATTCAGTGTCAGATTTATGGACAAATATTACAGAAGGAAAATCAGGAATAAAAAAGATACAATCAGAGGCATTCTCTACTATTTCTACCCAAATTGCAGGGTATATCACTAATTTTGATGCGGCTAAGTATATGGATAAAAAGGAAATTAGTAAATATGATGTCTTTATTCAATATGCACTAGCTGCTACCCAGCAAGCTTTGGAGCAAGCAAACTTAGATATGGAGAATATTGATAAAACTCGCTTAGGCGTTTATATAGGCTCAGGTATTGGTGGTATTGATACCATTTTAGCAAATCATCAAAACATGTTGGATAATGGTCCACGTAAGGTTTCCCCCTTTATGGTACCAATGATGATTAGCAATATGGCTGCAGGTATTGTAGCAATTAAAACAGGCTTTAAAGGTCCAAGCTTTTCACCGGTTTCAGCCTGTGCAACAGGGAATCAAGCAATTGGAGAGGCATTCTTAAATATTAGACATGGTTATGCAGACGGGATTCTGGCAGGAGGAGCAGAGGCGCCAATTAATCCACTTAGTTTTGCTGGGTTCTCTCGTATGAAAGCAATGTCAACAAGGAATGATGAGCCAGCAAAGGCAAGTCGACCATTTGACAGCCAACGTGATGGCTTTGTGATGTCAGAAGGAGCAGGTGTAGTATTTCTTGAAGAGTATGAACATGCGAAAAAAAGAGGCGCAACAATTCTCGGTGAAATTGTAGGCTATGGCGTAACAACAGATGCATATCATATAACGTCTCCTGATTTTACAGGGGCAGCAAATGCGATGAATCTAGCCTTAAAAATGGCTAATATTGATTTGTCAGCTGTGGATTATATTAATGCGCATGGTACTAGTACACCAGAGGGAGATAAATCAGAAACAAGGGCAATAAAAAGCGTTTTTGGTGAACATGCCTATCAATTAAAGGTGAGCTCTACAAAATCAATGACAGGTCACCTCTTTGGAGCAGCTGGTGGGATAGAAGCCATCATTACGTTAAAAAGTATAATGGATAGTATTGTACCGCCAACAATCAACTATGAAGTACCAGATCCAGAATGTGATTTAAATTATGTACCAAACAAGGCGATACATCAACCAGTCAATATTGCCTTGTCTAATGGCTTCGGCTTTGGCGGCCATAATGCCGTATTGGCTTTTAAAAAGTTTGAGGAATAGTTTAGTAAATTTTTCGGAATGCTTGTATATTATAAAGATGGTATGAAATGGGATTTTCATACCATCTTTTTATGTGTAATTTACCAATAAGTTTTTCTTATGAATCTATAGTGAAAATTCATATTTATGCTTATGTTCATTGTGTGTTAAATTTAGGTGTAGAAGGAGAGATGGATGATGAGAATTTTTGATGCACATTTTCATATTATTGATTTTGATTTTCCGATAATCGAAAACCAAGGATACACACCACCAAGCTATATTGTTGAAGATTACCAAAATGAAACTGCCGATTTCAACGTCTTAGGTGGGGCGATTGTATCAGGATCGTTTCAAGGATTTGACCAGGAATACTTATTGAAAGCTTTGAAACAAATGGGACCAGCTTTTTGTGGTGTTACTCAATTGCCTTTTACTGTGACTGATGATGAAATTATTTATTTACATAATAATGGGGTACGAGGATTACGGTTTAATATTAAACGAGGAGGTTCAGAAGATCTATCAAAGCTAAATACCTTTGCAAGAAGAGTTTATGATTTAGTTGGCTGGCATAGTGAACTTTATATGGATGCAAAAGAGTTACCAGAGATTGCATCGACTATTGAAAAGTTACCGGCTATTTCCATTGATCATTTAGGTTTATCTGAAGAAGGGCTACCACATTTATTAAGATTAGTTGAAAAAGGGATACATGTAAAAGCGACTGGCTTTGGTCGTGTGGAACTGGATGTTAAGAATGCCTTAAAATCGATTTATGAAGTAAATCCAGATGCACTTATGTTTGGAACAGATTTACCGTCTACCAGAGCAAAGCGACCTTTTGAACATGCAGATATTGAATTGATTCAACAGCTTTTTGATGAACAGGCTACTGATAAGATCCTCTATAAGAATGCGATTCAATGGTATTTTAAATAAACAATAAAATCCCCTACCAAAGCTTTCGGTAGAGGATTTTATTTGGAATTAGCTTAAACCTTGGCTATCTTTCCACTCTAAGAATTCATCATATGTTAATTGCTTATCTAAAATTGAGCCGTCTTCACGGATTTTGATGACACGATTCGCAATTGTTTGGATAAATTGATGGTCATGAGATGTGAAGAGCATCGCACCTTTGAAGCGCATAAGTCCTTCATTTAGTGCCTGAATAGATTCAAGGTCAAGGTGGTTTGTTGGTTCATCTAATAAAATAACGTTTGCTGTAGCAAGCATCATTTTCGATAGCATACAACGTACTTTTTCTCCCCCTGATAGAACAGAAGGGGATTTCTTTACTTCCTCACCAGAGAATAGCATACGACCTAGGAAGCCACGTAGGAAGCTTTCTGTTTCGTCGTCTGGAGAATATTGACGAAGCCATTCAACTAATGTTTTTTCTGAGCCTTCAAAATATTTATCGTGATCATTTTCAAAGTAGCTTTGAGAAGTTGTCACGCCCCATTTGAATGATCCTGCATCCGCTTCTTTTTCTTCCGTTAAGATGTCAAGAAGAGCTGTTTTTGCCATCGGGCTACCAAGTAAAACAATTTTATCGTCTTTATTCATAGAGAAGCGAATGTCTTTAAATAAAGTTTCACCTTCATTGCTTGCTGTAAGACCTTCCACTGTCAACACATCATTACCGATCTCACGTCCAGTTTGGAAGTTGATGAATGGATATTTTCGGCTAGAAGGTTTAATGTCGTCAAGCTCGATTTTATCCAACATTTTCTTACGAGAAGTCGCTTGGCTTGATTTCGAAGCGTTCGCAGAGAAACGAGCAACGAATGCTTGTAGCTCTTTAATCTTTTCTTCTTTCTTCTTATTTTGGTCTGCCATCATTTTTTGTGCTAATTGGCTAGACTCATACCAGAAGTCATAGTTCCCAACATATAATTGGATTTTAGAGAAGTCTAAATCCGCGATATGCGTACACACTTTATTTAAGAAGTGACGGTCATGGGATACGACAATAACCGTATTTTCAAAATTAATTAAGAATTCTTCTAACCATTGGATTGCTTTTAAGTCAAGGTGGTTGGTAGGCTCATCTAGTAATAGAACGTCTGGTTTACCAAATAGAGCTTGTGCTAATAATACTTTGACTTTGTCAGAACCTTCAAGGTCAGCCATTAGCATATAGTGAAGCTCGTCGCCAATCCCTAATCCGTTTAATAATGTTGCTGCTTCTGAGTCAGCTTCCCAACCATTTAGGTCAGCGAATTCACCCTCTAATTCAGCAGCACGCATGCCATCCTCATCAGAAAAGTCTTCTTTTGCGTAGATAGCGTCTTTTTCAGCTTTTACTTCCCAAAGACGTTTGTTCCCCATAACAACTGTATCTAATACATTGAATTCATCATATTCAAAGTGGTTTTGTTTAAGGACAGATAAACGTTCGTCCTTCCCCATTGATACATGACCTTCCTGTGCTTCAATTTCACCAGAAAGAATTTTTAAAAATGTTGATTTACCGGCACCATTTGCCCCGATTAAACCGTAGCAATTCCCCGGTGTGAATTTTATATTTACGTCTTCAAATAGTTTACGATCGCCATAGCGAAGACCTACATTACTTACTTGAATCATGCAAGTTCCTCCTTTTTTCACAATGGCTCTAGTATAGCATGAAATATGTTCCATAGTCTATAAACATTATTAAATCAAGGTTTAGCATCATTATAAAAGGCATATTAGCCACAATAAATACCCCAGCTTCCAAAGAGTCTATTATCAAATAAATGATTTTCTTCGATAAATACTTAGTGCAAAGCCAATCGCAACGCTTCCAAGCAGCATCGGGAAAACACCATGGCTAATGAATGGGATTGGCATTGACATAAGTGGCACAAGTCCAAATAACATAAGTATGTGATAAACAATTTGCGTTGTTATATAGGCAAGCCCACCTACGATTAATAATCGCCCGTATTCATTTTGAATGAAGGAAAGTGTACAGGCTATACGGTAAATAATGAAGGCGAGAAGACTTAAAATAACTACCCCTGCAACAATCCCGTACGTTTGTAAGATTGTCAGTAATACAAAATCAGTATGGGCTCCACCAGCAAACGGTTGACTGCTAGTGCCAAACCATGTGAGCTGTTTCATCATATTTGAAATATAAATGACAGTAGAAGTATCCTCTAAACCTGGTGTATAGATTGTCTGCATTCGTGTAAGTTGGTATGACTTTAATGGTGCAATCAACAAGTATCCGATTACGCATATTAACAGGAAACTAAAAGCAGCAGTACATGCTAGCTTTAGCCTGCGAGAAAAGTTGCTTGCATAAAATAATGAGGCAACAATCGCTGTGTATGTAAAGAATAGTGAAATGTCTGGCAAAAGGATGTAAAAGTACACACCGATAGAATAAAGAATAAGCAGCCACCAAAATGATTTTTTTTGTTTAGCAAAAAGCCCTGCAAACGCAATTAAAAAGAGAGGCAATGTCATCCAACCTTTAAGCTCAAGTGGACCAGCTTTAAAAAAGATAACACCATTCATCACTTGATTACCATTTAAGATAATGAGAAATAACACACTTACCAGTACATACAAATGCATAGAATAGCCCTCTAGCTTTCGAAAATCGAGTCGCATTAAGACAATCGTCGCAACAATGCCACCAACAACAATCACGATATTGCGGACAATAAAATCTCTTAACAAGAACTCAGCTGGAAAAAGTGGTAAGAAGCTACAAAGTGACGCTAGCAGAAATGAAATAATGAGCATCCAATCGATTTTTGGCTGATGAATCTGATTAAGCGATATACCAAGCTTTGTAGCATTACCCATTTCACGCACAGCCTGTTGTTCTGCATCGATATCGCTATATCCCTTTTCCAGCCAAGCATGCTTCGACTTCTCTAAATGATAGGTCAGCTCCTTTTCAACTACATCATGTGCCTCCTTGTTATGAATATGTCTCTTTGTATGTTGAATATATTGCTTAATCGTTTGCATAACGTGCCTCCTTCAATAATTGCTGAATGGAAGGGGGTTCATGCATTTCTTTGTTGAGCTTTGTCAGTAGCTTAATTCCTTTATGTGAAAGAACATATCGCTTTTCATTTTCGTACCATTCACTAACAATGAGTTGTTGCTGTTCAAGGCGATGTAGCATAGCATAAATCATTCCCTCGTTAAAATGAACTACTGCTTTGTTTTTTGTATAAAGAAGTTGTGTAAGCTCATATCCTGAACGCATCGTTTGCAGCATCGGTAATAGCACTTGATCCGAAAATTCCTCTTGAATACCTTTACGTACAACTTCTCGATGCTTCTCTGTAAACTGCACTTTTTGAAACTGACTTTTCATAGCTTGTTTAAAACGTGATTCCGTCAAATGGATTCCCTCCTAATGTTTTTTGTAACAAAGAACGTGCCTTACGAAGTCTCGTTTTGACTGTATTTTTATTTAACGCTAGAAGGCAGGCAATCTCCTGTACCGAGTATTCCTCAAAATAATAAAAGTAAATAAGTTCACGATATTTGACAGGAAGTGCCATCACTAAGTCAAATAATGCCTCCTCCTCACTATTTTTTACAACTTGCTCAAGCAAATCACCCGTTTCTAATGTTTGAGCTAAGACATTCGTTTCAGTGACATAAACATTTTTTTTGTACCAGCTCTTTAGATAGTCTTTTGTATGATTGATAGCAATACGCCACAACCATGTCTTCAAACTAGCATTTCCCTGGTAAGTGGACAATGCCTTATAGCATTTGATAAAAATTTCTTGTGTTAAATCCTCTGCAAGTGCGACATCATGTACATATGTATAAACAAGCTGTAGAACTTCCTGACCATAATCAGTCATAAGCTCCTTAATCAACTGATTTCGCGATAATCCACTGATAGATATCACTTCCTCCATCTTCATACCTCCTTCCTGTTCATATATTAGACGAGTACCACATAACACCGGTTTTATTTTTTCTATACTAATTTAATCCTGCCAAGTATTCTATCGTAAGTTCTTAAATCAAAAGTTGACTTTCATTTTAAGCTACTGTAAAATATTTTGAAATTACAGTTAAATTCAATGAAAAAGAGAGTAGTTTATGGATAACTGGAAAGCGAATTGGGGGTAGTGTAAGCCTAATGCAGGAGCCATAAATGAAACGCACTTTGGAGAAGATTCTCGAAAAAGAAGTAGAGAATATCGGGGAGTCACCTCGTTAACAATGGAAAGTGGTCATTTGAAAATGGCAACTAGAGTGGTACCACGGGATAACTATGCTCTCGTCTCTATCTATTAGAGACGGGAGCTTTTTTATTTTTATTAGAGGAGGAAGATGAAAAATGAACATGAAGGAACAAATAGCCAAAAGCATTGCTGTTGCATTAAAGGATCAGCTCACAGTTAAAGACATTCAACATTTATTAGAAAAACCAAAAAAATTAGAGCTAGGGGATGTAGCTTTTCCGTGCTTTACTCTTGCTAAAAAATGTAGAAAATCACCTCACAATATCGCCGAAGAGATAAAAAACAATTTGACATGTGAAATCATAAAGGATGTTCAAGCAATAGGAGGATACGTAAATATATTTTTTAATCAGTCAATCGTTACAAAACAGGTGCTTACTAAAATTTTAATAGAACAACATTTATATGGAAGCCAGCAGGAATCGAAAGGGAATGTTGTCATTGATTTTTCTTCTCCTAACATCGCGAAGCCATTTTCTATGGGACATTTACGTTCTACTGTAATTGGCAACGCTTTAGCTAATATTGCCGAAAAAAATGGCTATCAAGCAATTCGCATCAATCATTTAGGAGACTGGGGAACACAGTTTGGTAAGTTAATTGTTGCCTATAGACGATGGGGCAATGAACAGGCAATTGCTAATGCGCCGATTGAAGAATTATTAAGAATTTATGTGAAATTTCATGAAAAAGCAGAACAGGATGAAACCCTTAATGAAGAGGCACGTGCTACATTTAAAGCATTGGAGGATGGGGATGGAGAGGCATTAGCGCTGTGGCAATGGTTTAGAGATGCATCATTAGACGAATTCAATACCATCTATCAACTTCTTGGAATTCGCTTTGATTCATACAATGGGGAAGCCTTCTACAACGACAAAATGGCAACGATTGTCAAGGAGCTAGAAGAAAAAAAGCTACTTATAAAATCTGATGGGGCATTTGTTGTGGAAGTTGAACAGATGCCACCTTGTTTAATTACAAAAACAGACGGTGCGACACTTTACGCAACTCGTGATTTGGCAGCTGCATTCTATCGTAAACAGCACTATGACCCTAAAAAAATATTTTATGTGGTTGGCAATGAACAGTCCCTACATTTTAATCAGCTATTTTGGGTTATAGAGAAAATGGGGTATGGATGGGCAAAGGATTTACAGCATGTGCCTTTTGGGATGATTCTAAAAGACGGTAAAAAAATGTCAACTCGTAAAGGTAAAATAGTTCTATTAGGTGAGGTGCTGAAAGAAGCGATTACTACCGCAAAACGCAATATAGAGGAAAAAAATCCAAAGCTAGAGCAGAAAGATAATATTGCCTATCAAGTTGGTGTTGGAGCGGTTATATTTAATGATTTAAAAAATGATCGTCTACATGATATAGAGTTTTCTCTTGAGCAAATGATGAATTTCGAAGGGGAAACAGGTCCATATATTCAATACACTTATGCACGTATATCATCCCTCTTGGAAAAAGTAAATGAACCTGGCAATGAAGTATCTTTTGAAAAGTTAGGTGAGCAAGCATGGCCAGTTATTTTACTACTAGAACAGTTTCCAAAAGTAATTTCTAATGCTTTTGAGCAGGCAGATCCGTCACAAATTGCTAGATATGCCTTAAACTTAGCTCGTTTATTTAATAAATACTATGCTCAAAATAAAATATTAGCTGAAGATCATATTAGAGCATCACGCTTAGCTTTCTGTCAATGTGTCGCTATCATTTTAAAAGAATCATTAGCATTATTGGGTATTGCAGCACCAAAGAATATGTAAATGAAACACATCTACTATACTGTGGTAGATGTGTATTTAAATTGACCAGTACTGGAAAAAATGATAAAAGGGAATAGAAAGAAATCAGAGGTCTGACAATAATGGTAGATTTTACAGATTAGAGAGAAGGTTTAACAGAATATGATGAAAAAGCAATGGACGGTTTCCTCGGTGCTTATGGTTGTATGTATTTTTTTCATTGCCCTCAATATGCGTCCAGCCGTAACCGCAATTGGACCACTCTATAATGTTTTATTGGAGTCGTTACATATATCTAATACAAAAATGAGCTTTTTAACATCCATTCCAGTATTTTGTATGGGACTCTTTGCACCCATTGCTGTACCATTACAAAAAAAATTTGGCACAAAAACAGCTATTACGTTCTTAATTCTAATTCTTGCTTTAGCAAATGGATTGCGTTTTTTAAAAGAAAGTTATGGGTTACTTGTGATCACAAGCTTTCTTGCAGGATTTGCAATTGCGCTTATTGGTCCAATGCTAAATGCCTACATCAAGAAGAAATTTCCAAATCGTTTCACTACAGTTGTCGGAATTTATTCATTTGGAATAGGAACAGGTGCAACATTGAGCGCAGCACTAACCGTAACGTTTTATAGTCATTTTTATGGCAGCTGGACAATAGCTCTAGGTAGCTGGTCAATCCTAGCACTTTTCGCCCTATTGATGTGGTATCTGTTGATACAAAAAGAGGAGCTGGAGCTATCAAGGAACGATGAAAAGTCTGAACATTTAACCCGAAATCCTTGGAAAAGCATCCAGGCTTGGACAATGCTAATTTATTTTGGCTTACAAACATCACTATTTTTTTCAATAATGTCCTGGTTAGTACCAATTTTGCAGGATAAGGGCTATTCACTTGGTGCAGCAAGCACAATTTTAACATGTATGTCTTTCATACAAATGATTGGTAATATTGTAGTTCCAATACTGATGGAAAAATGGACGAGCCGGATAGCTTGGCTTTTTGCTTTAGGCGTTTTAGGCATCTTAGGATTTGCATTATTATGGGTGGGCTCAGGTATGTGGCTATTATTTGCGGTACTTATCATCGGAATCGTCTTAAGTGGTTTATTTCCAATTGGGTTATTATTGCCATTGGATGAGGCAAGAACGAATGAGGAGGCGAATAGTTGGTCGTCTATGGTGTTGTCTGGCGGATTTATAATAAGCGCCATCATCCCAATTGTGATAGGCTATTGCTATGATATTACTGGTAATCACACAGTGACTTTTGCTATTTTCATGACCATAATGCTTGGTATTATGGCAACAACTTTTAGTTTAAAGAAAAATTCTCTCTAAGACATGCAAAAGCATGTCTTTTTTAAAAATTATTTTCGCCACAAATTATAAGTCAAATTTCATAACAAAGATATAAAAGAAACACTTTTTATAGGTAAAATGAATTGATTAAAAGATGCAGGTAATATTTTTATAGTATAGCTCCACTAATAATATTATTATGTAAACTTGAAACGTATATAAACCTTGTTTATGATAGAAAAGAAAGAAGCTGAAAGAAAGTATTGGTGAAGCTATGCGGAAGAAGATGCTCATTTTGGGAGCGACAGCTATTCTATTAGCAGGCTGTGGTAATCAAACAGTGGCAGAACTGTTTCAGACAAAAAAATCAGAGACAAAATCAGAAAAAGCGGTAACAAAACAGGAAGAGAAAATTGTACCAGAGGTAAAAGTTGTTGGTGAAAACGGTATTGGTGCAGGGCTTATTGTCAGTCAGGATAAGGATAAGCTTTACATAGTCACAAATGGTGCGCTCGTAGCCTCTAAGCCAGTTGCATTCATTGAATTTGCGAATAATAAACTTATGGAAGCGACTGTGCATTATATGTCTACAGCACATAATATCGCCATCTTACAAGTATCCTATAAAAGCTCAGTAAAGGTACCGACAGTATATAACGGAGATTTAAATCAGCTTTCGGTTTATGTCGATGGTTTGCCACACATCATTCATAAATACAGTGATAAAGTTGCTGCTTATTATATTGATGTAGAACAACCATTACCTTTAGGGAGCCCTGTACTGGAGGCTGAGAATGGTGAGTTTGTAGGTATCTACTTTAATAGACAGCAAAACGATGTTTCACAGCCATACATATTGCCATTTAAAGACATAGCTCAGCTAGTTGATGAATGGATTGAAGAGGGAATGAGAGTTAGTGATCGACTTTCTCAATCCAAAAATTTGTACCCCTATATAGAGCAGGGTGATCAAGCAGCTGTAAAGCAAGCTATAGAAAAGTACGGGAAAAATATTTTTGCTTATAATGAAGATGAAATTAAGCAATTTTTAGATGTATTCCATAAGCATTTAAAAGCTGCTGTCGATATACAGGACGCTAGTGTAATGGAATCTATAGTTGGAGCAGATAATTTACAGGAAACGTTGAAAAATATGGTCTCTTACTATGCCTCTAAACAGGCAAAAATTAATTTTTCCAAGACTACTATAAAAAACATTGAAGTGGTAGAGCAGCATATGGTGGTGCGTGCAATAACAGAATATTTACTGACGAATTCTGCAGGGCAGGAGGCACTTGCTAACTCAAAGATGCTTTATGAAATTAAAAAAAATGAACAGGGCGAGTATAAGCTTATTCGTCTAACTACTGAGGAGTGAAAAGTTGGATGGAGCAGGCAAGACAAATGTTACAACATCATTTTGGCTATGATTCATTCCGTAATGGACAGGCACAAATTATTCAGCAGACATTACAGGGACAATCAAGTCTTTGTGTCATGCCAACTGGTGGCGGGAAATCAATTTGCTATCAAATTCCGGCTCTTATGCTAGAAGGCTTAACTGTTGTGATATCCCCTCTTATTTCTCTTATGCAAGATCAGGTAGAGGCATTACGTGCGGCAAATATCCCAGCGGCTTATATTAACAGTACCTTATCCGTACAGGAAGTGGATGAAACAATGCAGCTTGCAAGTGCGGGTTATTTAAAGCTGCTTTATATAGCACCAGAGAGATTGGAAAGTGCTGCGTTTTTACAGGCACTATCCTATTTGTCAGTACCGCTTTTAGCTGTAGATGAGGCCCATTGTATTTCTCAATGGGGGCATGATTTTAGACCAAGCTATCGAGCTATTCAAAAATTATTTACATTGTGGCTACAAAAGCCAACAGTCTTAGCACTTACAGCAACAGCAACGCCAGCGGTATGTGAGGATATAAGACAGTTATTAGAGATTGACGAGCAATCAGCAGTCATTACAGGCTTTGCGCGTGATAACCTAGCTTTTTCAGTATTAATTGGTGAAAATAAAGAACGTTATATTAAAAATTACCTCACCAAGAACAAGCAGGAAGCGGGCATTATTTATGCGGCAACCAGAAAGGCTGTGGATGCAATATATGATGTCTTAAGTCGTTCTGGCGAATCTGTGGCCAAGTACCATGCTGGACTAGCAGAGGAGATGCGCATGTCAGAGCAGGAACGTTTTATAAAAGATGAGGCGCGTATTATGGTGGCGACCAATGCATTTGGCATGGGTATAGATAAGAGCAATGTACGTTTCGTTATTCACTATCAAATGCCCCGCAATATGGAGAGCTATTACCAGGAAGCAGGGCGAGCAGGACGCGATGGTTTACCAAGTGCCTGCATTTTACTATATGCATCAGGGGATGTCCAAACACAGCGTTTCTTAATTGAACAAACACAGGATGAATCTCGAATTACCCAAGAACTAGTAAAGCTACAAACGATGGTGGATTATTGTCATACAGAGGGATGCTTACAAAATGCAATTCTCCTGTATTTTGGTGAGAAGGCAGGAGAACCTTGTGGTCGTTGTGGGAATTGTAATGATGGGCGAGAGGTCAAGGATGTAACGGTAGATGCGCAAAAAGTGCTTGCCTGCGTCGTACGGATGGGACAAAAATTTGGTAAGACAATGGTGGCCCAAGTGCTAATTGGTTCTAAAAATCAAAAGATGACGGAATTTGGCTTTGCACGTTTATCTACTTATGGCATTTTAAAAGGGCAATACTCTTCAAAAGATGTCTCCAGTTTTATTGAATTTTTAATTGCGGAAGGATTACTAGCTGTAAAGCACGGTACGTATCCAACCATCTATGTATCAGAGGAAGGCAAAACAGTCTTACTTGGAAATCGTAAGGTGATGCGGAAAGAAGCTGTCATTGTACGAAAACTGGCAGACAATGATCCGCTATTCGAGCATTTAAGAGTATTGCGAAAAGAGATTGCAGATGAAGAACAGGTACCACCATTTGTGGTGTTCTCTGATAAAACATTACGAGAATTATGCGAGCAAAAACCAATGGAGCTTGAAGGCTTACGACATGTTAGTGGGATTGGTGAAGTAAAGTTCGAAAAATATGGCAAACGATTCTTCGAGGCACTCCAATCATTTTTGAAAGCAGCTTCTGATCATTAATTATATAGAGAGGCTAGGACAAAGCTGGTCAAAAACTAAAAGCGTGAAAAATCAATGTTTCTAAATTGATTTCTCACGCTTTTCTAACTTTAATTTTTGTCCGAAACTAGTTTTATATTTATTTTTTCCAATGCTCTGTAATAAACTGATCTCTACCCGAAATCGCTCGGTCCTTCTGATAATGCTCAGGCTCTTTTTTATAATAATCCTGATGATAATCTTCAGCAGGATAAAAGTGTTGAGTATCACGAATTGTGGTTACAATAGGCTTATCAAAGCGTCCACTTTTTGCTAATTTTTCTTTGGATGCTTTGGCAATGCGTTTTTGTTCTTCTGAATAGGTAAAAATTGCCGTTGTATAGGATTCACCGCGGTCATGAAATTGACCGTAAGCATCTGTTGGATCAATTTGCATCCAGTAGATATCTAGAAGCTGCTCATAGCTAAAGATACCAGGGTCAAATTCAATTTCTACAACTTCTAAATGGCCAGAATTGCCTTTTTTAACATCCTCATAAGTTGGATTTTCTAAATGGCCACCCATATAACCTGAAGTAATTTTATGTATGCCATCCCATTCTATAAATGGCTTGACCATACACCAAAAACAACCACCCGCAAATGCAGCTTTTTCTATCATAGTTTATCATCCTTTCTAACGTGAAAATATTATAGCATTATTTTGCTCTCGACTGACACTTTAGGTGTAAAATAACGATTAGATGGATAATTATAGCAGGAACAATATTTTGATGAAACTTTCCTTATGGTGAATCGTTACATTAACTATATTACAATAGAGGAGTTATGAAGTATGGAAGAGCAAGAGTATTCAAGACGCTCACAACGTCCCAAAAAACGTCGATTGCGTAAAGGTAGAGCATTAGTTTCATTGCTATTGTTATGTGTCATTGCCCTGGCTGGTTATTCAGTGATGCAATATCGAAGCGGGCTTGAGCTAGCAAATGACACAAAAGTAGCGCAGGAGGATTTTAGCGGTGATACGGTTAAAGGGGATATTGAAAATTATTTATTATTAGGCGTTGATAGTCGTGGAGAAGAAAAATCACGTACGGATACCATGATGGTTTTATCATGGGATAAGAAAACAAATGATATCAAGCTTGTATCATTAATGCGGGATATATATGCAGATATTCCCGGTTACCAATCGTATAAGCTCAATACAGCTTATTATCTAGGCGGTGTGCAATTATTAAAGGAAACAATCAGCAATATGTTTAGTCTTCCTATTCATCATTATGCCATTATAGATTTTAAAAATTTTGAATCACTAGTAGATATTTTAGCGCCAAATGGGGTTGAAATAAATGTTGAAAAAGATATGTCTGAAAAGATAGGTGTTTCCTTAAAGCAGGGTGTGCATAACCTAAACGGGAAAGAATTACTTGGTTATGCTCGTTTCCGACACGATGCAGAGGGAGATTTTGGCCGTGTGGCGCGTCAGCAAAAGGTTATTGAAGCCATAAAGAATGAAGTGCTAGCACCTCAAAATATTTTGAACTTACCAAAGTTTGTTGGAGCAGCACAAGGGTATGTAACAACAGACTATTCCTCCTCTGGGGAAATTCAGCAGGTTCTCAAAATGGTGTCAAAAGGAAAGGTCAAAATTGAAAAGGCCACCATCCCAATTGAGGGAAGCTATCAATTCCAGAACTTTAGTCATGCAGGGGATTCAATTGTTATTGATGTTGAAAAAAATAAAGCCTTTTTAAGTGAATTTTTGGGTATGCAGCTGGAGTGATGGTTCGCATAAGTCAACATTATCCTGTAATATAAAGGTAAAGCATTTGGATTGGGGTGGGTATATGGAAAAAGAAAGACCAAAAGAGCGGTCTAATTTGTTTTCAACCAAGTTTATCCGCTTTTTAGGTGGTAAAAACTTATTTTTTACACTCATTACTTTATTATTGTTGGCATGTGTAATTTTTATGTTCCAAAAGGTTTCCTTTATATTTACCCCGCTGAAAGTATTATTTGAGGTAGTGATTTTACCAGGGGTACTTGCCATCATCGCCTATTATTTATTGCGCCCATTATTAGGAATTTTAGAAAATTGGCGTATTCCAAGAATTTGGGGTATTTTGATTTTATATATCGCTGTCATCGGTTTCATTACATTACTAGTAGTACTTGTTTATCCGTTTCTGCGGGATCAGTTTACAAATTTATTGCAGGAGTTTCCTGGATATTTTATGGCACTGACGCAAAATATTGTTGAGTACTTAACACATTCTCGCTTCAATGAGTATTTAGATAAAATAGACTTTAACTATGACGAAGTTGTTAAGAATGTCACAACGGATTTATTTGAAACGGTGAAAGATACAGCGACGAACTTAGCACAGGGTGTGGCATCTGGTATTACAGGCTTCCTTTCAACTTTAACAGGCATCATCCTGTCATTAGTAACAGTACCATTTATTTTATTTTATTTACTTAAAGATGGTGAAAAGTTACCAAAGTTTATGTTAAATATCTGTCCACCTCGTATGCGTAAAGAGGTGCATGAAATTTTTCACGATATGGACAAACAAATTAGCTCCTACATACAGGGTCAAATTTTAGTGTCGATGTGTATTGGTGCCATGGTAACGATTGGTTTTTTAATTATTGGCATGAAATACGCCTTATTACTTGGATTCCTTGCAATGATTACAAGTGTGGTTCCCTATTTAGGGCCTGTTATTGCGATTACACCTGCTGTAATTATCGCCCTAGTAACATCACCGTTTATGCTGATTAAGCTCGCAATTGTTTGGACGGTGGTACAGCTCATTGAAGGAAAATTCATATCTCCACAAATTATGGGGAAATCTCTAAGTATCCATCCAATCACCATTATTTTTGTATTATTAACGGCTGGTTCTTTATTTGGTGTCCCTGGTGTTATTTTAGGTATTCCAGGCTTCGCTATCTTTAAAGTGCTTGTAACCCATTTATTTAAGCTATTTAAACAGCGTTATAATCGCTATGAGGACGAGGAACATCAGCAATATGAAGTATGAGCAAAAACAGTTACTGCTTTTTCGAAGGGCACTGAAAAACTAAAAAAATTCACTTTTTTATATTAGAAATTTGTCTTTTGTTAGATTTGAAAACTTAAAAAAGTCGATTTGCATCACAATTTTTGTGGCAAATCGACTTTTTCAGTGCCCTCGCTTTTTCGCAGTAACTGTTTTTTTATGTGGGAATGTATGGGGCAAAAGACCAAATACCAGGACAATCCCTTTAAGACTGTGCTGCAAATTGTACTTGTGCTAATTGATCAACAGCTTCCTGTAGTACTTCTTTTGGCTGTACTAATGCTAAACGTAAATAGCCTTGTCCCGCTGTGCCAAATACTGTGCCTGGAACAGTCACAACGCCAACTTGCTCAATCAGCTTAAAGGCTAATTCTGTACAATCAATATCGTATGGATATTTAGCCCATACAAACATCCCTCCATCTGAAGGTGCTGCATCCCATCCGATAGCACGTAGGCCATTCATTAATGTTTTATGACGCTCTGAAAATGTTGCTCGTAAACTCGCTGTAATTTCCTCAGCGTTATCAAGCGCAACAACGGCTGCATCCTGAATCGGCTCGAATATGCCAAAATCTAAATTTGATTTTAATTGCTTTAAAATGGCGATCATCTCATCGTTTCCTGCGATATAAGCGATACGTGTACCCGCAAGGCTAAAGCTTTTTGATAAGGAGTTAATTTCCATTCCAACTTCTTTGGCACCAGGAGCGGCAAGGAAGCTAATTGGGCCATCGCCTGTAAAGTAAAACTCGGAATAGGCCGCATCATGTAGGACGATAATGTTATATTTTTTAGCAAAGGCAATGACTTTTTCGAAATAGGCTAATGATGGCATTGCAGGGACTGGATTGCCTGGTAAATTTAAAATCAATAGCTTTGCTTTTTGGGCGATTTCTTCAGGAACTGCATCTAAATCTGGTAAATAGCCATTGTCAGCTGTTTGGGGCATATAATAGGATGTTGCGCCTGCAAGATGAATTCCTGCATCATAGGCAACGTAAGCTGGATTCGTAGATAACACAATGTCACCTGGGTCACAAAATGCGATTGGTAAATGCACTAATCCTTCTTGAGAGCCGATTGTTTGAATAATTTCAGAAGCGGGATCTAACTCTATATTGCTACGACGTTTATAATAGCGGCTTACTGCATCGTAAAAGCGTTGCGTACCTGTTAATGTATAACCATAGGACTCTGCTAAACCCGCTCTATAGGATAAATGCTCACGAATTTTAGCATGTGGGGGAAGGTCAGGACTTCCTAAGCTTAAGTCAATCATCTTCATGCCTTTTTCTTGCTGAAGCTTGGCATGGTTTTTTAAATCTCCAAAAATAGCTGGTGTGAATAATGACATTTTTTTAGACGGGACAATTTTCAAACTAGTACACTCCTTATAGTTGTATAACAGAATAGTAGTTCACATTTTATCATACTAAAGCATAGAAAGGGAAAGTTATTCTGAAAAAAGAATATATTTCTGAAAAGGAGAAGATGTTTGCGTGGGCTAGCGGAAACCTTTTAGAGAATATTGGAAATAGAGATATTGACGGAAAATTGGAAACATTTCTGCTATCATAAAAACAGAAAGGGAGATGAACAATATGGAAGTGTATTCTTTAAGTGGACCAAGTGGGACAGGGAAAAGTACAAGCGCACTTGTTTTTGCGCATAAAATAGGGGTAGAGGCAATTATTGATGATGGTCTATTGATTGTAGACGGTATGAAAGTAGCAGGACTCTCCGCAAAATTTGAAAAAAACACAATAACAGCTGTTCGTCGTGCTATTTTTACTGATGATGCTCATCGTGAAGAAGTAAAAATAGCACTTAATACATATAAGGTACAATCTATTTTATTGATAGGTACGTCTGATAAAATGACAAAAACAATTGCCCGTCAGCTTGAACTTGGATCAATCGAAAGATATTACTATGTAGAGGATGTGCGTTCTCAAAAAGAAATCGACAAAGCACGCTTTATACGTCAAACCCAAGGCAAGCATGTGATGCCAATACCGTATCGTCAAGTTGAGCAAAATTTTTTTAAACGCTTAGTGCAAAGAGGCATGGAAATTTTTTCGCCAAAGCGTGAAAAAATAGGGGAGACAACGATTGTTCGTCCAGATTTCCAACAAGAATATATAGAAATTGGTAAGCATGTCTATGTGCAGCTATTGACGTATTGCTGTGCACAGCATGACATTGTACACAAGGTAGAGCAAGTGCAATTAACATTAGGGGAGCAAGCGTTTACTACGATAACATTACAGCTAAAGGTACCAATTGATTATTCATTACCAGATCAATTATATGCATTACAAAAGAATGTGCAGTCCGAGTTTTTCCAGCATTTTGGTTATGAGCTAGACGCCATTCATCTTCACATAAAATTAGCAGTTGTAAAGAGAAGAACATAATAAAACAGGTACTCCACTCGCCATTACGCGTATAGAGTACCTGTTTTTTATTTCTGTTGGCGTGTAAATTTAGGCTGACGTTTTTCGACAAATGCACGGCAGCCCTCTGAAAAATCATTTCCGACAAATGGTGAAGAGCTTTTCCATAATGCTGGCACACTGTCTACGCATTCTTGGACAGATTGTTTAACCGCTAATAATGATTCGGGTGACATTCCTGCTACAAGCTTACCCATACGAATCATGTATTTATTAATATCTTTTGCAGCGACTAAATAATTAAGCATACCGAGCTTGAACGCTTCCTCTGCTTTAAACATACGACCTGTAAAAACTAGATCCTTCGTTGTAGAAGGGCCAACAAGTTGTACTAAACGCTGTGCAAATTTGTTATTTAAAGTAATGCCTAATTTGCCAACGGGGATTCCAAGTTTTGCTTTTTCTGAGCCGATGCGAATATCACAGGCCAAGGCCAGTTCTAAGCCTGCCCCCATAGCAGGTCCATTAATAACGCCAATTGTTGGAATCGGCAAATGCTCAATCGTAGAGATGGTTTTTTCCATATGTACAAAGGCTTCCTCAGCTTTTTCGAGAGAAATAGCGTTAAATTCTTTAATATCGGAGCCCGCCGTAAAATTTTCACCGGATCCGCGTAAAATTAATACTTTGTTTTTAGGATTGTCTAATACCTGTAAAGCAATCTTAGCCAATTGATCCCACATATTTGCAGTTAGTGCATTCTTCGCCTGTGGTCGATGAATTGTAATAATCGCTAACCCTGCTGTTTCTTGATAAATTATTTTTGCATCTTCTGCCTCTAATCGAGTTGTTTTCACTTGCATACTCGAAACGCCCCCTACATGATAAGTTCATACACTTATTATATAACACAAACGGTGATAAACACTAAATTATACGAATTTTCATGTAAATTTGCTTTGTGTTACAAGAATAATAGCATTTTAAAGAAATTGTACTACAACAGGAAAGAGGGGAGTTGCTATTGTAAGAAAGTAAAAGAGAGAGGTTACTTATGTTAAAAAGAGCTTTATAGTTTGAGGAGCGGTATTTTGTCTGTTTATTACAGATTATCCGACATTATCATTATAAAAATAAATATAACCTACGCACCCATAATATAGTAAAATAAAACAAATCACGCACAGCAAATAAGGAGGGAGTTAACTTGATCACATTAGAGGAGGCATGGAACAGCTATTTATTACTCTTAAATTCTTTAAAGAAAAGTGCTGCAACAAAAAAACAGTATAATTTAGATGGGAAGCAGTTTTTAGCGTTTGCCCATGAGAAAAACTACTTGAATGTGGATCATCAGTTTAAAGAATTATTATTTATATATAGTAATTACTTAAAGGGAACGTACGTAAATATCAACACATTTAATCATAAAATTGCTACATTACGAGGCTTTGTTGATTTTGTTTTTTTACGAGAGTGGGTGGAATCATTTGATTATGAGGTCATTTTACAGCCAAAGAAGAGACAAAAAGAGGCATTAAAATTACTGACAACGAAGCAATTGATGAACATTATAAATGTCTGGCCAACTTATTTTCAATATGCGAAGACTCAAGAGCATGCTTGGTTGGCAAGGCGTAATGGTTGCATTGTGCAAATGCTACTTGAAACAGGTTGTAAGCCAGCGGAGCTTGTACGTATGAAATGGACGCATATGCATACTAATTCAACATTCATTTTTATTGCTAACCACAATGGTCGCCGAGAAATTAAACTTTCTCCAATTTTAGTGGACATGCTGAAGCATTATAAAGTAGCAACCGAAGAGCTGCATCAGCAAGAACCGGGGGAATGGATGTGGGTCAGTGAGGCTAGCCAATCAAAATCAATCTCAACAAAGACCGTTGAACGAATTTTTCAGGCTATTTCAAAGGATATTGGTCTAAATGTCAGAGCAACAGATTTACGCTATACAGTCATGCAAAAGGCGTTTCAGAGTGAAAAAACAATTGAACATATTCAGCAAACAATGGGCTATGTACGAAAATGGGTGTTAACAGAAAGACAGGGTCGTTTTGAATAAACCGCGCAGTATTTTACTGCACGGTTTATCATAGATGATTTAATGCTCTGACGTTTACTTTAACAGTTAAGTCATGCTTTCCTCCTGTATAAACTCCTTCTACAGGACTAATATCTGAATAATCTCTACCAATACACAAAATGATGTGATTTTCCAGCACTTCTACATTATTCGTTGGATCTAGGCCAATCCATCCGATGCCTGGAATCATTACTTCCACCCAGGCATGTGTGGCAATATCACCAACTAAAGCTGAGTGTTCATCAACGTATAGATAGCCGCTAACATAACGAGCTGGAATCCCCTTGGCCCGCAATACTGCAAGCATGACATGTGTGAAGTCCTGACATACACCACGTTTAAGTACAAAGGCTTCATTTGCGGTTGTTGTTACATCCGTTGCACCAGGGTCATACTCAAATGTTGAATATAAATATTGCATTAAATTAAGCGAAAAAAGGACAGGGTTTTCAGCATGACCGATGGCATGATACACTTCCTCTAATTGATTTTCTGTCATATACGTAAAATGGGTGAATTTTAAAAAAGGCAGATAATGTTCATAAAATAGCTGAGAATGAAAGATCGTTTGCATTTCCGGTGAATATTGAATGCGATGAATAAATGGCGCACGTTGAATACTAACGATAGAAGTAGTTTGAATTTCTAATTCCTGATGCTGCTCTGGAATATAGAAAGTACCAACTGTATTACCCCAAATATCCGTATGCTCACGTGTTAAGGATGAGGGGGTAATTGCAATTCGATAGGATAATAAGCGCTGACGCTCATCGCTTCTTGGCTTTAAGCGGATTGTATTTAAGCTTTGGTCAACCTCAGACTCATACTGAAACTTATTAATATGATGAATTTCAAATTTCATTGTGTCCGCTTCCTTTTGTTTACTGACTTGCTTGTTGAAAGGGAGCTGTATTTGATTCCCTTCAAGGTTGTATGCTGGGTTCATATAAATAATAAACTGTCGCGAATGTATGACTAAATTCAATACATTGGCGCAATCTTTCCTCCATTAATAAATTGATTTCCTCTAAAGTAAAATTCCATAAATCCATATTCATCATAGCAAAGATTGAACTTTTCAATGGGGGATGAAGCTCTAAAAACCTTCCTGAAGGAGAATCTTTTTCAATATGGATAAACGCTTCCTCTAATTTTTGTAGACAAAACATGAATGATCGAGGGAAATGTTTATCCTGTAATAAATACTGAATAACGCAGAGTAAATTTGTTTGACGATGCTTGCGTAAATAGGATTCTGTTGCCTCTGATAATTCAAGTAGAAAAGTACCATCTACTTCATTCATTGGTAACGTAACGTGTTTATGTTGCTCCAATACGATTAATATCATTCGAATCGTTTTTTCTGCCCGTTCCATCCATTTTCCAACCTGCATAAAGTAAAAAGGTAAATCACGATTCATGGAGCCCTCAATCAATCCTGTTATCGTTAAAGAAGTTTTACGAACATTTTGTAAAAAAGAATTCAGCACAATAATTGGAATAGGCTTTTGCCTTCCCATTATTTCCTCTTTAAGAGACAAATAAAATGCATTTTGCAATTCCCAAAGTTCAGTAGGGATACTATCACGAGTAACACGTGCATTTTCCCGAATGGCACTTACAGTTGCTAAAAGTGCATTACAATTCTTTTCCGAAAAAAGTAAATATTCAATTAGAGGATTTACTCGAATTATTTCAAAGCTGGACAAGTACTCTTCCTTTGAGGCACAAATATTTAATATAGCTTCCCAATGATCAATATACTCATGCTCTTTCCCAGATTGCTCCAACATATTCAACAGCTGTCCCTGTAATATATGTGCGTTTGTTTGCGTTCGTTCACTATATCTTGCCATCCAATAAAGTGCATCGGCTACTCGGCTTAGCATGCTGCCATTCCTCCTTTAATATCCATGTATCTTTTGCCCCACCGCCCTGAGACGAATTCACCACTAAAGAGCCTTCCTTGAGTGCTACACGAGATAAACCACCAGGTAACACATTAATATCCTCACCCTTCATTACATATACACGCAAGTCTACATGGCAAGGGTAGAACCTGCTATCCTGAAAGGCTGGAGCTCTAGATAATTTAATGGTTGGCTGTGCAATATATTGAGATGGTTTTTCATTAATTTTTTGTTTAAATCTAACAATTTCTTCCTCATTTGCATGAGGACCAATAAGCATGTCATAGCCACCAGACGCGCTCACATTTTTGATCACTAGCTCATCCATATGCTCCAGGACCCAAGTTCGCTGGCTGTCATCACTTAAATGATAGGTCGTGACATTCTGTAAAATAGGCTCTTCTTTTAAATAGTAGCGAATCATATCAGGTACATAGGCATACATCGCCTTATCATCAGCAACACCATTCCCAACAGCATTTAAAATGGCGATATTTCCGGCTTTATAAGCAGACATTATATGAGGAACGCCAAGTAATGAATCTTCTCGAAAAACACAGGGATCTAAGAAATCATCATCAATTCGACGATAAATTATATCAATCTGCTCTAACCCATAAATTGTTTTTATATACACTTTATCATTTTGAACAACTAAATCACGACCTTCTACAAGCTGAATATTTAGTTGCTGCGCTAAAAAAACATGATCGTAATAAGCTGAATTATACATACCTGCTGTCAATAACGCTGCCTTAGGCTCAGCATCAGGCGGCAAGCAGCGTGGTCGGTGAGCAAGGAGTGCCTTTTTCATGTAGGCCATTTGCTTCTCAAGTGATTGAATGGCATGCTTTGAGAAAAATTCAGGATACACTTCCTTCATCACATAGCGATTTTGAAAAACATAGGATATACCTGATGGATTACGTAAATTATCTTCCAGCACAAAATAAGTGCCATGCTCATCTCGAATTAAATCGATCCCAGCTAAGAAAATATGATTATTGATTGGAACCTTTACTCCAAGCATTTGGTAATAAAAATAAGGATTATTTTCTATGAACTGCCTCGGAATTAATCCATCATTAATAATAGTCTGTTTATGATAGATGTCATGTAAAAAACAATTTAAGGCCTCCACACGTTGCTTGACACCTGCTTCAATCATTTCCCATTGTTTATTAGGAATAATAATAGGTACAAAATCAAAGGGCATTGTACGTTCTGTTCCACCTTGAGCTCCATAAACGGTAAAGGTAATTCCTTGTCTTAGAAAACTTGATTGGGCTTGCTGATATTTCTCTTCTAACTGCGCCTTCGAAAAAGCATTCAGCCTTTGATAAAAAGATCGATAATGAGGCTTCGGCTGATTGCCATCTAACATTTCATCAAAAAACATACCAGATTCATATAAATTCATCATATGGATCGCCTCCGAATTTAAGTAATAAAGAAAAAATGTTAAACTAATAGCGAATACATAAAAGGAGCAGGTAAAATGACAATCATTAACTTAATGCAAGCATATGAGCTAGATAAGCTTTCAAAATTAGATTTCACAGATGAGGAAATTGTACAAATATTGCACACAGGGGATGTGTCAGTTTGGAAAGAAAAGGTACCTAACTACGAATTTTTAGAAACAATAGCACTTTTCAAAGAAGGAGAACAGGTGTTCTTAGATGCCTTACATGGTAACTATCGTATTAAATATGTAACATTGCCAGGCATTCAACGTTTACTCCATCTTCGCTTTCAATTAGAAGAGGGGGAGGACTATCAATTAATAGAAACAGGCATACAGAATTTAACTTGTCATGAAGAAACTATCGCTAAGCTTCAACAAATGCTATCAACAAACTGGACATTGTCAAAACATGTGGATGGAACATACAGCATATTTGTTAAGTAGAAGATATGATCTACATTAAAAACCAAATAATTCCATGCGCGTTGTGAGACGAATCGACATGTATAATACCCCATCTCTTCTTTTTTTGAATCGTCTCATTGCAATTAAGTATACTAAATTTAAATATTCATTTTTCTAACGCTTTATGCATGAAACAGGTAACTTTCTTAAAAACATTTTTTAAAGATGATTTTCTTTCTGTAGAGAATCATCTTTTTTTAACGTTTTGTACAGGAACGAACGTTCTAGATGCTGAAAATGGGCATTTTTTTCATCATAAAGTTCCCAAATTTATATTTGGGAACGTTTTTTCATGGTAAAATAGAGAAAATGGGGGGATTTTGATGCAAAAGACCAAGCTACCGAAATTTATGAAAGACTTCCTTGTTTATTTAACAACCATTAGAGGAAAGTCTCAGCGCACAAGAAAAGAATATGAATATGATCTGACATTATTTTTCAGATTTCATTTAGCTGTCCAACAAGATTTAGATATAAGCAACATTACTTCTATCGATATTTCTACTATTACAATAGAAGAAATACGTGACATCACACTAGAAGATCTCTACTTATTTATGGAATATTGCGAGGTGCAGCGTGGAAATTCAGCATCTGCAAGAGCAAGGAAGGTTGCTACTTTAAAATCATTTTTTAAATACTTAAAAGGTAAACGTCGTCTTCTCGAAGAAAATCCGGCTGATGAATTAGAAACACCAAAGATTGGGCGAAAACGACCAATATATATGAATATTGAGGAAGCTAGGCAATTTATGGACGGCATTCAGTCGAATCATGCCTCACCTAGAAATTATTGTATGATGGTATTTTTCTTGAATTTAGGAATTCGTGTATCAGAGCTTTGTCAGTTAAATAAATCATCCATACAAGGTCGATATTTGACCGTTATTGGTAAAGGTAATAAGGAACGGACAGTTTATTTAAATGATAGCTGTATGCAGGCTCTCACAGACTATGAAGCTTGTGGAAAAACAGCCTATAAAGGTGAGGGAGATGAGCCCCTATTTGTTTCTCAAAAGGGAACACGCTTTACTCGGCAAACCGTAGCTAAAATAGTGAAACAGATTAATCAGCAATCAGGACTTCAAAAGGAAAGATTGACACCGCATAAACTACGTCATACCTCAGCTACCATGATGTATAAAGTAGGCGCAGACATCCGCAGTCTTCAGCACATACTGGGGCATTCAAGTGTTGCGACAACGCAAATTTATACGCACATTGAAGATGAACAGCTTCAACAGGTTCTCGAAAATAACCCATTTAATATCGTTCGTGACAGATAACATGCTAGTCATCGTACGAATTTAAAGGAATTTTAGGACGCTTAAGAGAATATGTCATAATAGAACATATGCTGAATAGAGTTCAATAAATACAAAGTAAGGGGAGAGGCTTTTGAATCAATTTATAACAGATCAGCTAAGGGAAACTAGAAATAATTTAGTGGCTGAAATCGAGCTATTAAATAATGCTCAATTGAACGGGAAGCACGAAGCAAACAGTTGGAGTATAGCTCAGGTTTGCCATCACCTAGTCTTAGTGGAGGAATCCTCTATTAAAGCAATTGCATGGGGATTAAAGCAAACAGATCTCAAAAAAACAAATCGAAAAAATGTTCAACTAATTGTTGACAGATCCAATAAAATTACAGCACCAAAAATTGTTGAACCGGCTGAAGACTTATTTACCGTTCAGCAAATAATAGAATTATTGAGCGAATCAAGAAAAAAATTTATTACCTTTCTTGACACAATTAAGGATAAATCTATATTACCAGAGAAATCCGTGAAGCATCCAGCTCTTGGTGAATTGCCACTTGATCAATGGATTGAACAAATATATTTACATGAACAGCGACATATTGAACAAATAAAAGAGATTAAAGGTACATTAGAGTCTACCTCCAACACTTTATAGAACATCCAATATCCCCATTTGTAGATGGGGATATTGGCATAGTGTTGAAAAACTAAATGGTCAAGGGACTCTTTGTGAACACTACTAAGTCAAATGAAGGTGATTTCCGTTC